>CAZVVH010000030.1:0-14010 GCA_964630475.1 uncultured Oscillospiraceae bacterium
TCCTTGCGGATTTTCAGGTCTTCTGACAATGTTCAATTTTGAAAATCCCTTGAAATAAGGGGATTTTGCGTTTTTCTGGGGGCATATTTCTGTTCTTTTGCGCTCCCAGCTGAGCTATACCCCCAGATTCAGTTGTTGTCTCCTGACGACTTGTTTATATTACCATTCAAAAGCCAATTTGTCAACAACTTTTTTCAAATATTTCGATTTTTTGAAGAACGCTGCCTGCACCAGCGTGTACAGGCAGCGTCATAAGACATATCGAACCTGCTGAAAGGGCGTTTTATCCTTACACTTTCTATACTTCGCCCAGCCAGGGCCTTTTATTTGGTGCCGTAGATCCGATCCCCTGCGTCGCCTAAACCGGGCACGATATAGCAATTCTCATCCAGGTGCTCGTCAATGGCGGCACAATAGATCTCCACATCCGGGTGGTCGGCCTGCACCCGCTCTATGCCCTCCATAACGGCCAGAATATTCATTAGCTTGATATGCTTGCAGCCGTAATTCTTCAAGGCTTGAATGGCTGCGGAGGCGGAGCCGCCGGTGGCCAGCATGGGGTCCAGCACAATGACGTCCCGCTCGGCAATGTCGGAGGGCACCTTGCAGTAATACTCCACCGGCTCCTTGCTGTCCGGATCACGATAGAGACCGATATGACCCACCTTTGCGGATGGTATCAGGCTCAGAATTCCCTCCACCATGCCCATGCCGGCGCGAAGGATCGGAACTATTGCCAGCTTCTTGCCCGCAAGCGCATGGAATGTACCAACACCCATGGGTGTCTCGATCTCCACTGCTCTCATGGGCAGATCCCTAGTCGCTTCATAGCATTCCAGCGTGGCAATCTCAGAAACCACCTCCCGGAACTCCTTTACGCCGGTATCCTTGTCTCGCAGAATACACAGCTTATGCTGCACCAGCGGATGATCCACCACATGAACCTTTTCCATATTTGCCATAATGATTACCTCCCCGTTTTCCTCAGACCGTTCCTCCGGCCTGCTGCTCTTTTTGTCTTTGCAGCCGCTCCCGCTCCGCCTGGCTCAGGCGCAGATAGTTGGGCTCCAGCTGATCTGCGGAGATCACTTCTCCCCGCTCAATCTGTTCCATGGCCACCCGGGCCACCCCCCAGGCGCTCTGCTGGATCAGATGCTCCGGGGCAGGGATCAACTCCAGCCCCTTCTCCGTGCCATATCGGCAGCACAGCGCGGCGCCGTCCCCCACTACCACATGGGGATACCGGCGCATCTCCTCTTCGCCGCAAAGCTCCTCCAGCGAAATCGCCCGGTCCTCAGTGAGTCGGATAATCTGCCCGTTTTCCGCCCTGAATATGCCATTATATACTTGCTTTCTCCGGGCGTCCATGGCACAGCAAATCCGTCCATTTTGCAGCCCCAATCCCCAAGCCATGGCCTCCAGGGTGGAGACGCCGCAGACCGGCTTATTCTCAGGCCAAGCCAGCCCCTTCACGGCGGAAACCCCAATGCGCAGGCCGGTAAAGGAGCCAGGCCCGGCTGCCACCGCCAGGACGTCCATATCGTGCAGGGTCAGCTCGCAGTTTTCCAGCATGCCGGCGATCATGGGCATCAGCGTTCGGCTGTGGGTCAGGCCATTATTCCGAAAGGACTGAGCCAGCAGCTTGCCGTCGGCGCAGATGCAGCAGGAGGCCGCCACCGCAGACGTTTCAACAGCTAAAATCTTCATGGCTGAATAAACCTCCCTGAATGGTGATAACCCGCTGGTTGTCCGCTGCCCCCCGGCTGATGTCGATGAGAACCGGCTCCTCCAGCGCGTCCTCGGCGTTTTCACTCCACTCCACGGCACAGACACCCTTTCTCGCCAGGTAATCCTCCCAGCCAATGTTAAACAGTTCCTCCGGACCTCCCAGGCGGTACAGATCAAAGTGGAACAGAGGCAGCCGCCCTCCCTCGTATTCATTGACAATGGTAAAGGTGGGAGAGGTCACCCGCTGGGTGATCCCCAATCCCCGGGCCAGTCCCCGGGTGAAGGCAGTTTTTCCCGCGCCCAGATCTCCTGTATAGGCCAGCACCTCGCCGCCGGTCAGCAGCCGCCCCAGCTTCTCCCCCAGGGCCTCTGTCTCCTCCGGACACTCCGTAACAAACTGCATAGTCCTCTCTCCCCTCCTTTTTCCTGTGGGGCTATTGTATCATAAATTACCTCCAACTGCAAAACTATTTCATGGGCTTCGGCGGCTTCATTTAAATTTTGCAAAGATGAGAAAAAGCCCTTGACAACCGGGGCAAACAGGAGCAAAATAAGGTTAATAAGTGAATGATCTTCAGGGCGGGGTGCAATTCCCCACCGGCGGTACAGCCCGCGAGCGATCAGCAATGATCCGCATGATTCGGTGAAATTCCGAAGCCGACAGTATAGTCTGGATGGAAGAAGAATCGTAATTCTCGTATTTTGGTTTCTCGCTCTGGAATGTTGCCATTCCAGAGCTTTTTTAGCCGGAATTCCAAGCAAGCGCCCTGTGGAGCCATTCCGCAGGGCGTTTTTATGCCCAGAAAGGGGTTGCTATGACAGATCAGGATTATATGCGCCGGGCCATTGAGCTGGCCTGGCAGGGAGCGGGCTGGACCAGCCCCAACCCTATGGTAGGAGCCGTGATGGTGAAGGACGGCCGCATCATCGGCGAAGGCACCCATCTGCGCTGCGGCCAGCTCCATGCAGAGCGCAACGCCATCGCCGCCTGCACAGAGGATCCGGCGGGGGCCACCATTTATGTGACCTTGGAGCCTTGCTGCCACTATGGCAGGACCCCGCCCTGCACAGAGATCCTCCTGGAGAAAAGAATTGCCCGGGTGGTTATCGGTTCCCGGGATCCCAATCCCAAGGTGGCAGGCAAAGGAGCCGCCCTCCTGCGGGAGCAGGGGGTTCAGGTGGAGGAGGACTTCCTGCGAGAGGAGTGCGACGCCCTGAATCCAGTGTTCTTTCACTACATCACCACCGGAAAACCCTATGTGGTACTGAAATACGCCATGACCCTGGACGGCAAGATCGCCACCCGGACGGGGGCCTCCAAATGGATTACCGGGGAGAAGGCCCGAAGCCACGTTCATTGGCTCCGCGGCCGCTATGCGGCCATTCTGGCGGGAATCGGCACCGTTTTGGCGGACGATCCCCTGCTGAACTGCCGCAGGGAGGGAGGCCACCAGCCCACCCGGATCATCTGTGACAGCCATCTGCGCATCCCCCTGGACAGCCGGATCTGCAAAACCGCCGGGGAATACAACACCATCCTGGCCTGTGCGGAGGAATCCCCGGAGAAAAAGGCCCAGCTGGAAGCCCTGGGCGTGGAGATCTGGACGCTTCCCGGGCAGGATGGTCAGGTGGATCTGCAGGCGCTGATGGCCCGGCTGGGCCAGGCGGGCATTGACTCCGTCCTGCTGGAAGGCGGCGGCGAACTCCACGAATCCGCCCTCCGGGCCGGCATTGTCAACCATGTCTGCGCCTACATCGCCCCCAAGCTGTTTGGGGGCCGGAAGGCCAAGTCCCCGGTGGAGGGACTGGGGGTGGAGACCCCCGATGAGGGAGCGCAGCTTTCCCGCCTGAAAACCACCGTTCTCGGGGCGGACATTCTGCTGGAATACGACGTGACAGGAGGAATGAAGGATGTTTACTGGAATTGTTGAAGAGGTAGGCACGGTGAAGGCGCTGCAATTCGGCAGCATCACCGGCACCATCGAAGTAAAGGCAGCCACCGTCCTGGAGGGGACCAAGATTGGCGACAGCATCGCGGTCAACGGCGTCTGCCTGACGGTGATCGCCCTGGCCCCGGACGGCTTCACGGCGGACGTCATGCCGGAAACTTTGAGACGAAGCAACCTGGGTGAGCTGCGCCCCGGCTCCCCGGTGGATTTGGAGCGGGCCATGGCGGCGGACGGGCGCTTCGGCGGCCATATCGTCTCCGGACACATCGACGGTACCGGCACCATCACCGAGCAGCGCCGGGAGGGAAACGCCTTCTGGGTCCGCATCCAGGCTCCGGCACAGGTTCTCAGGCTGATCGTGGAGAAAGGCTCCATTGCCATTGACGGCATCAGCCTGACGGTGGCCACCGTCAGCAGCCAGGACTTCCAGGTCTCCATTATCCCCCATACGGGCAGCGAAACCATCTTGCTGACCAAGCGCCCCGGCGACGTGGTCAATCTGGAAAACGACATCATCGGAAAATATGTCCAGAAGCTGATGACTCCCACCGAGCCGACCCAGACCCGGGAGAGCAAACTCACACTGGAATTTTTGGAAGCAAACGGATTTTAAAAAGGAGTACACCATGGAATTTCGCTACAACACCATTGAAGAGGCCCTGGAAGCCCTGAAGGCGGGGAAGCTGATCCTCTGCACTGACGATCCCGACCGGGAAAACGAGGGCGACCTGATCTGCGCCGCCCAATTCGCCACCACAGAGAACGTGAACTTTATGGCCACCTATGCCAGAGGCCTGATCTGCACCCCCATGTCTGATGAGATCGCCCACCGGCTGAATCTGCCCCAGATGGTCTCCGAAAACACGGACAACCACTGCACCGCCTTCACCGTCTCCATCGACCATGTGAACACCACCACTGGCATCTCCGCCGCAGAGCGGGGCTACACCTGCCGGGCCTGTGTGAACCCCAACACCAAGCCCACTGACCTGCGCCGTCCGGGACACGTGTTTCCCCTGGTGGCCCGGAAGGGCGGCGTACTGGTCCGCAACGGCCACACCGAAGCCACAGTGGACCTGTGCCGCCTGGCCGGTTTAGAGGAGTGCGGCCTATGCTGCGAGATTATGCGGAAGGACGGCACCATGATGCGGACCCCGGAGCTGCAAAAGCTGGCTAAGGAGCATGGCCTGGTGTTCATCACCATCAAGGACTTGCAGGACTACCTCCGCCGTCATGAAAACCACATGATCCGGGAGGCCTGCGCCAAGCTGCCCACCTGCCATGGGGATTTCCAGATCTACGGCTATGTCAACGACATCACCGGGGAGCACCACGTTGCCCTGGTCTGCGGGGACATCGGGGACGGAGAAAACCTGCTCTGCCGGGTCCATTCCGAGTGCCTGACCGGCGACGTGTTCGGCTCCGCCCGCTGTGACTGCGGCGCCCAGCTGCAAACCGCCATGGAGCTGGTGCAGCGGGAGGGCCGGGGGATCATCCTCTATATGCGCCAGGAGGGTCGGGGCATCGGCCTCATCAACAAGCTGAAGGCCTATGAGCTGCAGGAGCAAGGCCGGGATACGGTGGAGGCCAACGTAGAGCTGGGCTTCGCCCCTGACCTGCGGGAATACTGGTCGGGCGCCCAGATTTTAAAGGACCTGGGGATCAAGTCCATCCGCCTGCTGACCAACAACCCCAGCAAGATCTACGGGCTGGAGGGCTTCAACTTCCGCATTACCGAGCGGGTGCCCATTGAGATCGCCCCCGGCAAATATGACGCCTTCTACCTGAAAACCAAGCAGGAGAAGATGGGCCATGTGTTCAAAACCATCACATTTAATAATTAAAATAATAATTTAGGAGGATTTTATTATGAGCATCAATCTGTATGAAGGTAAAGTCGTCGCCCCTGCTGGCATGAAGGTGGGCATCATCGCTTCCCGGTTCAACAGCTTTATTGTCCAAAAGCTGCTGGACGGCGCCGTGGACGGCCTGGTTCGCCACGGCGTGGAGGAGAAAAATATTGACGCCTGCTGGGTGCCCGGCGCTTTCGAAATCCCGGTGGTGGCCCAAAAGATGGCTGCCTGCGGTAAGTATGATGCGGTGATCTGCGTCGGCGCGGTGATCCGCGGCGCCACCTCCCATTATGAGCTGGTGGTGAACGAAACCACCAAGGGGATCGCTCAGGTGGGGCTGCAGAGCGGCATCCCCGTGCTTTTCGGCGTCATTGCCACCGAGAACATCGAGCAGGCCATTGAGCGGGCCGGCTCCAAGGCGGGCAATAAGGGCTATGACTGCGCCCTGTCCGCCATCGAGATGGTAAACCTGATGGGCCAGCTGTAATCGGGCCTTATGCTGCTGAACACCCTGATTTTTGACTGGGACGGCACCCTGCACAACACGGAGGCCCTGTATGGCAGGGCCTTCCGAAGGGCCTACTCCTGGCTGGTGGCAGAGGGCTATGCCCCAGAGCGGCATTACACCGACCGGGAGGTCTCCGTCTACCTGGGGATGAGTGCCCCAGTCATGTGGAACACCTTTATGCCCCAGCTGCCTCAGGCCGCGAAAGAACACGGCTCCGCCCTGATCGGTGCGCAGATGGTTGCGGAGATTGACGCCGGGAACGCGGTTCTCTACCCCGGAGCCACGGAAGCACTGACCGCACTGAGGGCAGCGGGCTATCAGCTGGTGTTCCTCTCCAACTGCAAGCACACCTACATGGAGGCCCATCGCAGGGCCTTTGGTCTGGACCGCTGGTTTCACGGCTACTACTGCTGTCAGGACTACGATTTCCGGCCAAAAGCGGGAATTTTTCCGGAGATCCGGAAGCGCTTTCCCGGGGGATTCTGTGTCATTGGGGACCGGGCCTCCGACCTGGAGGTGGCGGCGGTTCACCATCTGACCTCTATAGGCTGTGCCTATGGCTTTGGCAGCCCAGAGGAGTTGGCTTCGGCGGACCGGATTGCCCGGAGTCCAGAGGAACTGCCTGCCCTGATTAAATCCCTATGACAGAAAAAAGGAACGATAAGATAAACTCATCGTCCCTTTTCTTTGCTCAAGAATTCCCTATGGGCGCCGACAATGCCAGGAAGGCTCGCCTGCGCACCATTGCATCATTTCTCCTTCGCTTCCAGGTAATAGCCCACTTTGCGGACGGTGGCAATGGAAACCCGGGAGCCGAGGTAAAACAGCTTCTTGCGGAGGAAGGAGATATAGGCCTCCACATTGTTGCCTTCCACCTCAGAGTCGGAACCCCACACCTGATTCAGCAAGGCCTCCTTGGAGAACGGCGTGCCGGGGGCGGAAATCAGCAGGCGGAACACGTCAAACTCCTTGAAGCCCAGACGGACAGACTTTTCCCCACAGGTCAGCAGGCGGGTGAACAACCCCAGCCGCAGGTCGGCAAAGGTAAGCTCCTTCAGAATCACCTCACCCTGACGGCGGGTCAGTGCCCGAATCCGGGCCAGAAGCTCTTCCACGGCAAAGGGTTTTGTCATGTAGTCGTCTGCGCCGCAATCCAGGCCGGCGACCTTGCTGTCCAGGTCATCCCGGGCATTCAGCATCAGGATGGGCGTGCGATTCTGCTCCAAACGCAGTTGGCGGCACACGCTGAACCCATCCACATTTGGCAGCATTGCATCCAGAATCACGATATCATAGGTGGTATTGCGGATTGCCTTCAAAGCAGCGGCGCCGTCATAAACGGTATCCGCCGCATAATCCTGATCCCGCATGATCTGGGCCAAAGCTTTGGTAAGCCGCACTTCATCATCAACAATTAGGACGCGCATAACATCACCTCATTTCCAGATTTTTGCAAATTTTTCCATTTTTTCCATTATAATTCTTTTTTTGACCCGAAGCAAGATTTGAATTGATTTCTGAAAGAACTTTCAAAATTGACTGAAATAATTCATAATCTGCGCCAGCCGGGTTAGAAAACTTGGCATTGAAATTGAGGTTAAAAGGCCTTATAATAGTCATATCAAACACAAGAAGGAGATTCTATCATGGCTGAGTATATTGCAACGGCCGGTCAAACCTATCTGCCGTTTCTGGACAATATCCACATTGACACCCTGCCCTATGAGCCTTTGAAGGAGCCTGGCCTGCCTCCCCTGGAGCTGACCCAGAAGATGAAGGACATGGGCGTGGAGCTCTCCGCCCAGAGCCAGCACTTTCTGCCCGGCGTCACTGCGGAGATGCTGGACTGGCACTGGGCCAATATGGACAAGACCTATTATCTCTGGGCTCCCGGCTCCCATAAGCGCTTCAACTGGGTAAAGGAGCCTTGGAGAGTGGGCTTTATCAATTCTGTCCATTGCATTAGCGAAGCCGTGGGCAAGGACAACCCCGTCTTTGGAGGCAGCGGCGTGGAGATTCACCGCCAGCCCCTGAGCTATTACCCCTTCACCACCCATCTGAGCCACGTCCTCTGCGAGGGCATTTACAATGACAAGGGCGAATGGGTGGACAGCACCGTTCATATCTGGGAGGATGCGGAGGGCGGCTGCAATCACTATTCCGCCTCCGTCACCAACACCCGCTGCTCCATGCCTCCCCACTTCATCTTTGAGATGTTGGAGGCCGACCCCAACATGAAGATCGTGCCTCCTGCCTCCACCGACCATGAGGAGTATGAGGCGGCCCGCTGGCCCCAATTCCTGCCCCAGCTGTTTGCCCTGTGGAAGGGCCATCCCGACCCCAGCCAGAATGTCCACTGCAATCTGGAGGTCAGGGAGCTGGCGGATGGTTCTCTGGAATACACCCATGAGAACGGCCCGATTCAGTGGTAATTTCATAAATAAGCAGAGAAACCCCGTAGAGTTCCGCTGCCGCAGCTGCGGAATAAAACAGGAGCTATTTTTGCGGCGGCGTGTACGTTGCAAAGATACTTTTCGCCCCGGAAACGTGCGACCTGTCCGCCTGTCGCGGACATGAGTGCGCTGCGCCGGGGCGCAGCTCTTTTGTCGGAAAAGGGCCTTGGCCTTTTTCGATAAGCTAAGAAAACCGGACGGCAAGCACCGTCCGGTTTTCCTTTTATATCGCTGATTACAGATAGCTCTTCAGCTGCTCCACCTTGTTCAGCTGCTCCCAGGGCAGGTTCAGCTCGGGGCGGCCAAAGTGACCGTAGGCGGCCACCTGCTCATAGATGGGCCGGCGCAGATTCAGATAGGCAATGATGGCAGCAGGGCGCAGATCAAAGACCTCCTGGACAATCTCAGCCAGCTTTTCATCGGGCAGGGCACCGGTGCCATAGGTCTCCACCAGCACGGAGACGGGGTGGGAAACGCCGATGGCATAGGCCACCTCCACCTGGCAGCGATTGGCCAGCCCTGCCGCCACAATATTCTTTGCCACATGGCGGGCCATGTAGGCGGCGGAGCGGTCCACCTTGGTGGGGTCCTTGCCGGAGAAGGCGCCGCCGCCGTGGGGCGCGGAGCCGCCGTAGGTGTCCACAATGATCTTGCGGCCGGTCAGGCCGGAGTCCCCGCAGGGGCCGCCGATGACAAAGCGGCCGGTGGGATTCACATAGAATTTGGTCTCCGGGCGGATGTATTCGGCGGGGATGGTGGGCTTGATGACCAGCTCAATCATGGCCTCCCGGATATCCTTCAGAGAGATGTCCGGATCATGCTGAGTGGACAAGACAATGGCCGGGGTCCACAGCACGTTGTTGTTTTCATCATACTCCACGGTGACCTGGGTCTTGCCGTCGGGGCGCAGCCAGGGCAAGGTGCCGTCCTTGCGGACCTCAGCCAGCTTGTGGCTCAGCTGGTGGGAGAGGGAGATGGGCGCAGGCATCAGGGAGTCCGTCTCGCTGCAGGCGTAGCCGAACATCATGCCCTGATCTCCGGCGCCGTTCAGCTCATATTCGTCCACATCGCCGGAGCGATACTCCATGGACTGGTCCACGCCCATGGCGATATCAGGGGACTGCCCGATCAGGTTGGTGAGCACGGCACAGGAATTCCCGTCAAAGCCATAGGAGGGGTTATGATAGCCGATGCGGTTCACCGTCTTGCGCACCACGGCGGGGATATCCACGCTGGCCTTGGTGGTGACCTCGCCCATAACCAGCACCATGCCAGTGGCAGTAACCGTCTCACAGGCCACCCGGCTCATGGGATCCTGGGCCAGCATGGCATCCAAAATGGCGTCAGAGACCTGATCGCAGATTTTGTCGGGATGCCCTTCGGTTACCGATTCAGATGTAAAATACCGTCTTGACATTTTGATTCTACCGTTCCTTTCTTTCTTGTGAGGAGGCATCAAAAATGCGCTCTGCCGAAACCGACAGAGCGCAGGAAGGTTCAGTCCTCATCTTTCGATTTCATACCGCCGGATTTGGCACCTTGTTAAAAACAGGTTGTCGGGCTTCATAGGGCCGGTCCCTCCGCCACTCTTGATAAGGGTATTCAATTAATATAGCTATTATATCAGACGGCGTTGAATTGTCAACTGTGAACCTGACTAACTTTTCTCGGGGATTTGTGTCGGAATTACCACCAACTGCTGGTATTTCGGGCAGCCACAGTATCCATGGTCTTGCAGAGCATTTCCGCTGCCTCCGCCCGGGTCAGGGCGGAATCCGACACCGAACAGGGGATTCCGCAGGAGGTCAGGTTCACCACTGACTGCACCGCCCAAGCGGGAACTGCCTCCGTGTTGCAGGCAAAGACCTCCTGGCTGGCATTGGTCAGGGAGAGGATATGGTCCAGAATCACGGCCGCCTCCGCAGAGGAAATGGCGTTGTCCGGCGCAAAGATCACCTGCCCATTCTGGCTGCGAACGCCGGAGATATAGCCCTCCCGGAGTGCGGTGGCGCAGTAGGTTTTCGCCCAGGTCTGAATGGCGTCATCGTCAGCAAAGCCGGTGGTGGTCACGCCTGTCAGCAGGTCACAGTCACAGGCGGTCATAGCCATGGCCAGGAACTCGCTTCGGCTCACAGTCTCATTGGGCTGGAAATAGGAGTTCCCATTAATCTCCATGCCCAGAAAGACCCCGGCATCCGCCAGGCGCTGGGCCAGAGCGGCCACTCCGCTGCCCTCCAGGTCCACATAGTTCACGGCGCTTTTCGCCTTTTCGATGGAGACCTTTACTGTGGCGGGCGAGGATACATTCCCCTCCGCGTCAATGGCCACATAGGTGAAGGAATCCGCCCCGGTTTTCCGGTCATAGGGGGTGTAGAGGAATTCGCCGGTAACATCGTCAGACAGGGTGACGCTGCCCCGGGCAGGCTGGCTGGTGATCTGGAAACGGAGCAGGTCTCCCTCCGGGTCCGTAGCGGCAAACTGTCCGGAAACGGACAGATTTTTATAGGTGGATAAGGTCAGGTTCTGGGCAATCGGGGCAGAGCCAATCGTCACTCCGGACACGGAGTAGGCGCTGATGGTCAGGGATGCCGCCAAGCTCAGGCTCAGCGCCAGGCCCAGCCCACGACAAACAGGAAATCGCTGCAAGGTAGTGTCCTCCTTTACATTTGATGGCCCTAGTATTCCCATCAGGAGGAAAAATATGCATCCCTCCGGCGGAAGCCCGAGACCAATCCCATGCCGCAGTACAGGGCGAGCAAGGAGGAACCCCCATAGCTGAAAAAGGGCAGGGTCAGGCCGATCACCGGCGCGGCATACAGGCACATACCCACGTTCAGCACCATCTGGATTAGCACAATTCCCCCTATGCCCACACAGATCAGCCGCCCGGAGGGGGAGCCGCACCGCTGCCCGATAAAGAAGCAGCGCAGAATAATCCCGGTCAGTAAGAGGAGAACGGCGGCACAGCCCAGGAAGCCCAGCTCCTCCCCGCAGACAGAGAAGATAAAGTCCGTGTAGCGGGCTGGCAGGGCGGAGGCCGCTTGGCTCTGGGTCTGGAGCCCCTGAAACAGGGACTGGCCCCAAAGCTGTCCGCTGCCCAGGGCCAGCAGGGAGCGGCTCTGCTGGTAGCCGTATTTCTGAGGGTCCAGACTGTGGTCAAAGAGGATACGGATGCGCATTTTCCAGTAATTATCCGAAGGCAGGCTCAGCCAGATCCCCGCCCCGGCAAGCCCCAGGAGGGCCAGGGCCAGCAGAAACCAGCGCTTGCGAATCCCTCCCGCCCAGCACAGCAACACAAACAGCCCCCCGTAGAGCACCACCATGCCGGCATCCCCGGAAATCCCGAAGAGCAGCCCACAGAAGATCAGGGTCAGGCCGGCGGCCCACAGCACCAGCTTGGTATCCGAAGGGTCGGAGGAATGCTGGCGGAACAGCCAAACCAGCAGCAGGAGATAGCAGAGCTT
The DNA here is from genome assembly GCA_964630475.1 of uncultured Oscillospiraceae bacterium. Classification (GTDB taxonomy): domain Bacteria; phylum Bacillota; class Clostridia; order Oscillospirales; family Oscillospiraceae; genus JAJQBJ01. Next base: position 11,956 of record CAZVVH010000030.1, read on the forward strand.
GGAAAACTCGGCGGGCTGAAGGTTGAAGGGGATTCCGGGGAGAATCAGCCAGCTGCGGTTTCCCGTGTCCCCCGCCGTCCCCAAAGGGGTCATCAGCAGAAGGAGGAGTCCAAGACCCGTCAGCGCTAGAACCAGGGGATGCTCCAGCAGTCCCTCCCCATCCAGCCGGGCCAGCAGCTCGCAGAGCACCACTCCGGCCAGACAGGCGGCCAGCTGTTTCAGGGGAAGGCTGTGCAGAGCCTCCTGATACCGGGTGGCAGAGAAGATCAGCACCAATCCCAAGCTGTTGGCCGCCAGGCAGAGCGCCAGCAGCAGCGGGTCTGATGCAAAACGATGGCGGCCCATAAATGTCCCCTCCTTCCCATTCCCTCCTATCATAGCACAGGGACGGAAAAGATCCGGACGAAAAAAGAAGCCGCCTAACCCGGCGGCTCTCAGTTTATACTCTATGCTGTTATGATTTTGCCTGGTCCCACCAGATCACCTGATCGGCTTCCAGGGATTTCTGCACGTCAATGACCCGCTGATTGGAGGAACCGCGGAAGCGCAGGGTCAAATCCTTCTTCGCCTCCACAAATTCCCCATCCACCAGGACGTCCAAGTATTTCAGCAGCTCACCGGTTACCGCCCAGTCGCCCAGCCGGCCCGCCAGGATATCCTGCTCATAATCATAGCCGGTATAGCACCAGATGGTCTTTTCCGGGTAGCGTTCCTTGACCTTTTTGACCAGGCCCAGCAGCGCCAGCTGATTCTGCACCTCAAAAGGCTCCCCGCCCAGCAGGGACAGGCCCCGGATATACCAGGGGGACAGGTCCTCCAGAATCTTCGCCTCCACTTGGGCGGTAAATGGCGTTCCGTAGTTGAAATTCCAGGCCTCCGGATTGAAGCAGCCCTTGCAGTGATGGGTGCAGCCGGAGACAAACAGGGACACCCGAACACCGGGGCCGTTTGCAATGTCGTGGGTTTTGATGGTGGCGTAATTCATCTTGCGTTCCCTCCAAACCGTCAAAAGGATTGGGTGCGCCGCACCGCCTTACAGGTGCAGCACCCGGGCCTTGATCTCCTTGGTCTTGCCCACGTTCCAGAAGTTCTCACCCAGATAGCCGCAGGTACGGCGGGTCACGTTCATTCTGGTCTGATCCTTGTTGCCGCAGCAGGGGCACTCCCATTCCAAATCATCGTTGATGATGATTTCGCCGTCAAAGCCGCAGACCTGGCAGTAGTCGCTCTTGGTGTTGAACTCAGCATACTGGATGTTGTCGTAAATAAAGCGGACCAAATCCTCCATGGCATCCAGGTTCTTGCTCATATTGGGCACCTCGATGTAGGAGATCTTTCCGCCGGGGGACATGGCCTGGAACTCGCTCTCGATCATAAACTTGGAGAACGCATCAATGGGCTCCCGGACATCCACATGGTAGGAGTTGGTGTAGTAGCCCTTATCGGTGACATCGGGGATATCACCGAAGCGTTCCTTGTCGATGCGGGCAAAGCGATAGCACAGGGACTCGGCAGGGGTTCCATACAGGGAGAAAGCGATGCCGGTCTGATCTCTCCATTTATAGCAGGTGTTGCGCAGATATTCCAGCACCCGCAGGGCGAAATCCTTGCCCTCCGGGGTGGTCTGGCTGCACCCCTTTACCAGCTTGGTCAGCTCATAGATGCCGATATAGCCCAGGGAGATGGTGGAATAGCCGCCGGTCAGATAGCGGTCAATGGTCTCGCCCTTCTCCAGGCGGGCGATGGCGCCATACTGCCAATGGACGGGAGAAACGTCACTCTTGACCCCCATCAGGGCCTCATGGCGGCACATCAGGGCCTCATAGCAAAGCTCCAGGCGCTCGTCCAACAGCTTCCAGAAGGTCTCCTCATCGCCCTGGCTCAGGATACCGATCTGGGGCAGATTGATGGTAACCACGCCCTGATTGAAGCGGCCCTCGAACTTGTACTCCCCATTCTCATCCTTCCAGGGGGTCAGGAAGGAACGGCAGCCCATGGGAGAGAACACATTGCCCTCGTAATACTCCCGCATCTTCTTGGCGGAGATATAGTCGG
>CAZVVH010000031.1:0-13981 GCA_964630475.1 uncultured Oscillospiraceae bacterium
CCTCAATGGCTGCATACTGGCTGGTGGTGGGGGCGGACATGATGCCGAACTGGTGGAGCTTGGTCATCTGCTTCACCAGGGGCGCAGGACCTGCCAGATAGCCAAGGCGCCAACCGGTCATAGAGTAGGCCTTGGAGAAGCCGTTGATGACGACGGTGCGGTCATACAGCTCGGGCAGATTGGCGGGAGAGCAATGGTGCTGGCCATAGGTCAGCTCCGCGTAGATCTCGTCGGAGATCACGATGATATTCGTATCCTTCAGCACCTGTGCAATGGCTTCCAGATCCTCCCGGGCCATAATGCCGCCTGTGGGGTTATTGGGGAAGGGCAGCAGCAAAGCCTTGGTTCTGGGGGTGATGGCAGCCTTCAATTCCTCCTCTGTCAAACGGAACTCGTTTTCCGCCTTGGTCTCCACCAGCACAGGCTTGCCGTACTGGATGGTGGTCAAGGGACCATAGCAGACAAAGGAGGGGGTGGGGATGATGATCTCGTCCCCCTGGTCGATGAGGCAGCGGAAAGCCAGATCCAGGCCTTCAGAACCGCCCACCGTCACCAGAATTTGGGACAGAGGATCATAAGTCAAATCAAAGCGGCGCTTCAAATAGCGGGAAATGGACTTTCTCAGATCAGTCAGGCCGGCGTTGGGGGTGTATTTGGTAAAGCCCTTCACCAGGGAATAGATACCTGCGTCCCGAATGTGCCAGGGGGTGGGGAAATCCGGCTCACCAATGCCCAGAGAGATCACATCGTCCATCTCAGCGGCAATATCAAAGAACCTGCGGATGCCGGAGGGCGGGACATCCTTAATCCGGCCGCACAGGATGGAATCGTAATCAATCATATAAAGTAACCTCTTTCTTGCTCCTCAGGAATCTTGAACACGCGGTTCTTTTCCTTGTATTTTTTCAGAATGAAATGGGTGGCGGTGCCGGTAACCTCATCAATGACGGCCAGCTTTTCGCTGACAAAGAGGGCCACCTCCTTCAAGGTGCGGCCCCGGATGGTCACGCACATATCATAGCCGCCGCTCATCAGATAGCAGGACTCCACCTCTTCGTACTGATAGATGCGCTCGGCCACGTCGTCAAACCCCGCGCCCCTCTGGGGGGTCACGTTGACCTCGATCAGGGCAGTTACCTCGCTGCCGCCGGCCTTATCCCAGTCCACCAGGGCCTGGTAGCCAATAATCATCTTACTCTCCTCCGCCTCTGCAATGGCGGCTTGGACCTCCTCCGGGGACATCTTGCTCAGGGCTGCCAGCTGCTCTGTGGACAGGGTGCAGTCATCCTCCAATAGCTTTAACAGTTTTTTCATAGGACATCCTCCTCAATTTCAATTGGATATCAACAGGCCCACAGCCTGTGGGAACGCATCACTTTTGCGTATCTGGTACACCTGGGTTTATGCGGCATATGCCGCACAAAGCGTTAATGGAAACATTATACACGTTCTTTTTCGGAATTGCAACGTTGAAGTGGAAAAGCCTGGGGGGTCAGTGGAAAAGCCTGGGGGGTCATCCTGTCCTCCCTGCACAAAAAGGGTACAAAAAGGAGCTGCCCTTTCTGAAAAAGCAGCTCCCTTTTGATGCATTGATATCATTTTATGCTATTAATGAATCCCGTTTCGTCCGCCGACCCGCAGGCGGGCAATGGCCCGGGCCAGAGCGGCCTCAGCATGGGCCACCGACCGGGCATCCCGCTTGGCGCGGATGCGCTCCTCCGCCCGCTCCGCGGCGGCTTTGGCGCGGATCATATCAATCTCATCCGCCCGCTCTGCGAAGTCCACGAAAACAAACACCTCGTTCTCAGTGATCTCCACAAATCCGTCGCCCACGGCCAGGATGGTGGTCTCCCCATCCACAGTATAGCGCAGCTCTCCGGCTTTGACGGCGATACAGATCGGCTCATGTCCCGCCATGACGCCGAATTCGCCATCCATGGCAGGCAGAACCAGCAGCTCGCAGGGGCCTTTATAGCTCATGTGGTCGATGGCATAAATCTCCAGAGGAAAGGTTTTCATGTCACCCTCCTGTCAGGCTTCTGCCTGCATGGCGGCGGCCTTCTTCTTTACATCCTCAATGGTTCCCACATTGAAGAACGCCATCTCGGGATATGCATCCATTTCGCCGTTGATAATGGCCTTAAAGCCACGGACCGTCTCCTTCACGGGCACATAGACGCCGGGCACACCGGTGAAGTTTTCCGCCACATGGAAGGGCTGGGACAGGAACTTCTGAATCTTACGGGCGCGGTAGACTGTGACCTTATCCTCCTCGTCCAATTCCTCCATGCCCAGGATGGCAATGATATCCTGAAGCTCGTTATAGCGTTGGAGAATCTCCTGCACCCGGCGGGCCACCGCATAATGCTCTTCGCCCACCACATCTGCCTCCAGAATCCGTGAGGTGGATTCCAGGGGATCCACAGCGGGATAAATGCCCTGCTCTGCGATCTTTCTGGACAGCACAGTGGTTGCGTCCAGGTGAGCAAAGGTGGTGGCAGGAGCGGGGTCGGTCAGGTCGTCAGCAGGCACATAGACGGCCTGGACAGAGGTGATGGAGCCGCTCCGGGTGGAGGTGATGCGCTCCTGCAGCTCGCCCATGTCGTTGGCCAAAGTGGGCTGATATCCCACGGCAGAGGGCATACGGCCCAGCAACGCGGAAACCTCCGAGCCTGCCTGCAAATAACGGAAGATATTATCCACAAAGAGCAATACATCCTGATGCTCCTTATCCCGGAAATACTCAGCCATGGTCAGGCCGGTCATGGCCACCCGCATACGTGCTCCGGGAGGCTCGTTCATCTGGCCGAACACCAGAGCTGTCTTTTTGATAACCCCGGATTCGGTCATTTCGTTCCAGAGGTCGTTGCCCTCACGGGTACGCTCGCCCACGCCGGTGAACACGGAATAGCCGCCGTGCTCTTGGGCCACGTTGGTGATCAGCTCCTGAATCAGAACCGTCTTACCAACGCCGGCGCCGCCAAACAGGCCCACTTTGCCGCCCTTTGCATAGGGGGCCAGCAGGTCAATCACCTTGATGCCGGTCTCCATAATCTCAACCACGGGGCTTTGCTCCTCAAAGGCGGGGGCGCTGCGGTGGATCACCCAACGCTCCGCATCCTCGGGGATTGGCTCTCCGCCGTCGATGGTCTGGCCCAGCACGTTAAACATACGGCCCAGAGTCTGTCCGCCCACAGGCACCGAGATATAATTCCCAGTGGGCACGACCTCCATACCGCGATAAAGGCCCTCAGCTGCGCCCAACAGTATGCAGCGCACAACCTGGCCGCCCAGATGGCGGGAAACCTCCATCACCATCTCCTTGCCCTGGTTGATGACCTTCAATGCCTCCTTGATTTTGGGGAGGTAGTCGTCCTCAAAGGCGACGTCAACAACAGGTCCGATGACCTGCAAAATTTTACCGTTTTTCATCCATGCCTCCTACTGTTCCTGCGCATTGCTGCCGGCCACGACCTCAGTCAGCTCTGTGGTGATGGCAGCCTGGCGCACCCGGTTATATTCCAGGGAAAGGCCGCGCACGATCTCTCCGGCGTTGTCGGTGGCGTTCTTCATGGCAGTCATACGGGCGTTCTGCTCGGAGGCAAACGCCTCCACCATGGTGCCATACAGCAGGCCCTTCATGTAGTTGGGCGCGACCTGATCCATAACCTCCAGGGGAGAGGGTGCGTACTCAGTCACATAGCTTCTGCTGTCCGCCTCAGGCACCACCGGGAACATGTTTGGGGTAAAGGGCAAAAGCTGAAGCATCTCCGGCTCAGCCACCAGGGCGCTCTTCATCTTCGTATAGATCACCGTGACTTCGTCCACGTCGCCGCTCAGGAACTCTTTCATCAGATATTCCGCAATCCCACGGGCACGCCAGAGGGAAGGATCCGCGGCGGAGTGGCATTGCTCCTCCAAAACATCCCCCAGCTCCGGGTGCTTGAGAAAATAGTTCTTCCCCACATATCCAATCATGCAGAGCTTATTCCGCTGCTTATTGTCCTTGGTTTTCTTCAAACGTTCCTCAGCCAGACGGCAAACATTCAGATTATACGCGCCAGCAAGTCCCTTGTCTGATGTGATAATGATATAGGCGTGTTTCACTTCGTTCTCTGGAATGACCCGGTCGGTGGCGAAGTATCTCTGCCTGCCTTCATCGGTATGCAGAATCAGGTCCACCATAGCATACTGCAGATGGTCAAAATAAGGCTCCGTGGCAGCCAGCCTGGCTCTGGCCCTTTTTAGCTTGGAGGACGCCATCAGATACATGGCGTTTGTGATCTTCATGGTTTTCTGAACGCTGTTCATCCGGTTTCGGATGTCTCTCATACTCTCCATGGCGTCACCTGTTCTTGAATTCCTTCACAGCACTGAGAATACGGTTCAGCAGCTGGTCATTCATCACCTGAATGGTGTCGATCTCCTGAACGATATCCGGATAGGTGTTCTCAATATACTCCACCACGTTCTGCTTGAAGGCCTCGATCTCCTTGTTGGGTACATCCAACAGCAAGCGGTGGGAGGCGGCACAGAGCAGGATCACCTGCTTATGCAGGCTCATGGGGTGGTAAAGGGGCTGCTTGAGCAGCTCATACAGGCCGCTGCCATAGGTCAGCAGCTCCTTGGTTGCATCGTCCAGATCGGAGGAGAACTGGGTAAAGGCCTCCATCTCACGGTACTGAGCCAAGTCAATTCGCAGAGTGCCGGCCACCGTTTTCATAATCTTGGTCTGCGCCTTGCCGCCCACACGGGACACGGACAGGCCCACGTTGACTGCGGGACGCTGGCCAGCGTGGAACAGCTCCGTTTCCAGGAAGATCTGGCCATCGGTGATGGAGATCACGTTGGTGGGAATATAGGCGGAAACGTCGCCGGCCTGGGTCTCAATGATGGGCAGCGCGGTCATGGAGCCGCCTCCCGCATCCTGATTGCGGCGGCAGGCCCGCTCCAGCAGGCGGGAGTGCAAATAAAAGACGTCGCCGGGATAGGCCTCACGTCCTGGCGGACGGTGAAGAAGGAGGGAAATTGCCCGGTAGGCCTGGGCATGCTTGCTCAAGTCGTCATAGACGATGAGCACATCCTTGCCCTCATCCATAAAGTGCTCGCCGATGGCAGCACCGGTATAGGGGGCAATATATTGCAGCGTGGCGGAATCGGAAGCGGTGGCCACCACCAGAACGGTGTAGTCCATGGCGCCGTGCTTTTCCAGGGTATTCACAATCTGGGCAACCGTGGAGGACTTCTGGCCGATTGCCACATAGATGCAGATCACATCCTTGCCCTTCTGGTTCAGGATGGTGTCCACAGCCAAAGAGGTCTTGCCGGTTTGCCGGTCACCGATGATCAGCTCACGCTGACCACGGCCAATGGGGAACATAGAATCGATGGCCAAAATACCGGTCTCCAGGGGCTGGTTGACCTCCTCACGGGCGATCACGCCGGGAGCGATCTTCTCAATGGGGCGGTAATCATCGCCCGCAATGCCCGCTTTGCCGTCGATGGGCTCGCCCAGGGCATTGCACACACGGCCCAGCATCTCATCAGACACCAGGACGCCGGCGCTCTTGCCGGAGCGCGCCACCCGGGAGCCTTCCTTGACATCGGAATCCGAGCCGAACAAGATGCAGTCCAGGGTGCTCTCCCGGACATTCTGGATCATGCCCTTGACACCGGAATCGAAGATAACGATCTCGCCGTAGGCGGCGTGGTCAATGCCGTCGATGCTGGCAATGCCGTCGCCCACAGAGATGACAGAACCCACCTCCTGGCTCTCCACCGCCAGATGGAAGTCCTCCACCTGGGCACGCAGGATGGTCAGAACATCCTTGGTGCCGCCGCCTGTCAGGCTGGCCTGTTCCAGCTGCTTTTTCAGCTGGCTCAAGCGGCCCTGGGTACTCCAGTCGTATTCATCCTTGCCCACGCTCAGCTTGAAGCCGCCCACCAGGGAAGGCTCTTCCTTCATGTTCAGCGTGAACTCCTGACCGGGATAGTTGTCCTTGATAAACTTCTTGATGCCGAGAAGCTGCTCATCTGTGGGAGCCACCACATAGCGCAGGGTAACGATCAGACCGCCGCTCTCCCGCTGGCGCTCCTCCGCGTACTGCTCCACCACCTCATCAAACATCCGCAAATTGCCGTCGTCGCACAGAGCCTTCAGAATTCCTCTGGCTTCCTCGGAGAAGATATGGTCGATGACGGTATGCTTTTTTCCCAGAGGAACGGTGGGATCATCCAGCTGCTCCACCAGGACGGGGATTGCTTTTAACAGTGCCTGGGTGCTGACCAGTGAGGTCCAAGGGGTTTCGGAGGCCTGCAGCAGCTGAACATACTTAAGAATTGTCTGGGTCATCGCTGGTATTCACCTCCTCCAGGAAGCGGTCATAGAGGCTGCCGTCGTCCTGCGTCTTGGCACCGATCACCTTGGCGGTGGCGGTCAGCACCAGATCACGGATCTCACTCTGGGCCTGACGCATTGCATCCTCTTTCTGGCGCTCTGCCTGGAGTTCTGCATTTTTCACGATGCTTCTGGCTCTCTCGTTGGCGCTTGCCACGATCTGGTTATAGACCACATTGGCGTTTGCCGTGGACTCCTCCAAGGCTCTTGCCCGCTCAGTATCCATATCCGCCAAGAAGGCGCGATGCTGCTCCTCCATGGCCTCTGCCTCCGCCTTGGCGGCGGCGGCGTCTGCCAGGTCCTTATCGACCATCTGCTGACGCTCCTCCAGGATTTTATGAACGGGTTTGAAGAGGAAGATCCGCACCAAGACACAGAGAACCAAGATATTGATCACCGTAAACAGTAAATTAATGTCTACATTTAACACCTTTTCTACCTGCCTTTACTTGGATTTTTTGTTACCTTTCTCAACCTTCTGTCACTGAAGGATCAGAATCAGCAGAGCGATAACAAAGCCGTAAATAGCGGTGGCCTCGGCCAAAGCGCAGCCCAGAATCAGGGAGCTTTGAATTTTGCCGCTGGCCTCGGGCTGACGGGCAATCGCGTCAACAGCATGAGCGGTAGCAATACCGATACCAACACCTGCGCCAGCACCGCAGAGGACGGCAATGGCTGCACCAATTGCAACAAACATAATATTTAATCTCCTTTTATCAATTTAAATTTGAATGATTTTGCTTATTCAACCGCTTCTTTAATGTACATACCTGTCAGGAACACGAACACATACGCCTGGAGGATGCCGTCGAAGAAGTCGAAATACAGGCTAAAGATCGCCGGGAGAAAGACCGGCACCACAGATTCAAGGATCTTCATAATGACGAAAGCGCCCAGAACGTTGCCAAACAGCCTCATACACAGGGACAGAGGCCTGGTGATCAGATCCAGAATGTTAATGGGATTGCAGTAGCTTTTCAGCCATTTTCCTGCGCCCCTGGCGCGAACGCCTGCGACCTGAACCAGTACAATGCTCATAATTGCCAGCGCAACCGTCACATTCAGTGACTTTGTCGGCGGCTTGAAGCCAAAGACGCTCGCAATATTCGCCAAGGCCAGATAGAGCAGCACCGTAACCAGGTAGGGCACATAAGCCTCGCCCTTCTCGCCGGCCATATCTCCCACCAGAGCCTCCAGCTTTTGGACAACAAACTCCACCGCAGCCTGACGCTTGCTGATGTTGGTAACCTTCAAATTCCGGGTCGCCAAGAAGCAGAGCAACACAATAACTGCCATGATAATCCATGTGACAACGCAGGATTCATCCACCGTAATACCGCCAAAAATCGGAATGGTAAATACCGGCTGGCTTACTAACTCCTCAGACAATGTTTCTGAAAGATTGCTCACAAATTATCACTTCCTTTCCAACGCCGCAGGGCAGATTGCACTTGCAGCTAAATAAAGAATTCCGCCATCAGGCGGTTTATTATAACCAAAGACCGATCTTTGGGTATAACCCTTTACTCCTCCTTGGGAGCGGCTGCCTCCTCAGCGCGATCCTGAGCGGCAAGCCGGCGGAGGCAAAGCACCAGACCGGCGGCCAGGCCCAAAGCCAGCAGGGTCAGGCCCGCCAGGGCAACGATTGCCGGCACGAGCCGCTGGGTAAATCGCCAAATCAGGGCACCGGCCAACAGACCTACGCCATTTCCGCCGCAGACAATAAAAACCACAACCATAACATACAACAGCTTTGCCCTGTCGGCTTTCATTTCCTGATTCATGGTAAGCCCTCCAAAGGTATAGTCACACAATTACATTGTAGCCCTTTCCTCTTCACACTTCAAACTTTTTTTCTGAAATTTTGCATAGACTTTTGACTCCATTATTTGGGATCTTTCATTTTTTTGCCAAATATCATTCGAATCCCCTGAAATATGCAAGTTCCGGCCGAAGCTTTCTCCATTTTACGAAATTTTGTTTTGCATTTTGCCAGGTATATGATATAATAGGGTCAAATTAAAATTAAAAAGGAGTCTGAATTACATGGAATACCGCTCTCAGGAGCTTTTATCCCAAGCGGGAATGGAAAAATCCCTGAAGAAATTCGCCCAACTGCTGTCCACCGGCCAGCCGGAGGCTTTCAGCGCCTATATCCCGCCAAGATTCCTCCGCTGCAATTTTCAGGAGAATACTCTGGCCTACGTTTTTGACACCGAACCAAAGATGGCGAATCCTGCCGGCAATGTCCACGGCGGAGTGATTGCCACAATGCTGGACACCACCATGGGCGCTTTGATCTATTATATGGCCGGGGAAAAGATCACGCCAACCATCTCCATGAAGGTGGACTATGTGGTCCCTGGCATTGTGGGCCGCCCCATGTATGTGGGCGTCAAATGCACCCGCTGCGGCAAGACCATGGCCTATATCACATGTAAGGCCTGGCAGGGGGATGAGGACAAGCCCATTGCCACTGCCGATGCCGTCTATTTTACCGGCGGCTTAAATACTGTTTTGGAGGAAAAGAGGTGAGCGAACAATCCGCAGGCGCCGTTTTGTACACCAGGCAGAACGGCCAGCTGCGTTTTCTGCTGATATTAGAGCACGCGGGCCATTTCGGCTTCCCCAAGGGCCATTTGGAAGCCGGTGAAACCGAGGAGCAAGCTGCTCTCCGGGAGATTCTGGAGGAGTCCGGTATCTGCGCCGCCCTGCGCCCCGGCTTTCGCCAGCTGCTGTCCTACCCCAAGGGAGACCATATCAAGGATAACGCCTACTTTGTGGGGTATTTTGAAGGCCAGATCCCCCAGCTGATGAGCACCGAGGTGGATGGGGTTCTGCTGGTGCCCTACGAAAAGGCTATGGAACTGCTGACCTTTGATAATTCCCGGGAACTGCTTCGCAGCGCGGCGGACTGGATTTCCCGGCATCCGGAATCAGGCAGCAAAAAAGCAGCTCAGGAACACACATAATGCTGTGACAGTCCCTTTGCTGCTCTTATACGCATATCTTGCCTTGCTTAACAGTTTAATTATATCACCGTTTTTTTCAAAATGCCAGCGAAATTTTTTTACAATTCGGTAACAAGGCGGCTGTCAATGGTTCGACAGCCGCCTTGCTTTTTATACATTGTTGACGATTCCTGCAAATAGGGTCAGGTCATTTTTACTCTGGACAACGAAGAGGAAGGGCCGGTCCAGGACAAAGTCCACCTCTTCCTCCGGAGGGGCTTCCGCTGCTTCCACCACCATCACAGTATAGGCCGCAGCAATGATGCCCTCTTCGTCAATGGCAACCCTGGCGGCATGCTCTATCTTGGACACATAGATACCCTCGGCATCCGCTGCCTTCTCAGTCAGCGGGGTGAAGTCCGCCGTGTCAGGCTGGAATGCATCGGTGATCCCCAGGACCTGCAAGCCCTCCCCCAAATTCAGGTCAGAGTTCACATCGAACTTGGGGATGGACTGGTTGACAACCAGGTATTGACAGGAATCCTCATTCCAGATTTCCTCACTGCCGGTCAGCAGCTTCGTCACCTGCTGGTCAGTTAACAGGTCGGTGACCTCCACTCCTTCGTCGGGCAGAATCAGCCACATCTGGTCGCCTTCCCCCAGATTGCGGCGGATAGCACTATAATGATCCCCCCAGAAATAGTTCATCGTACAGCTCTGGTTCATAAAGTCGCAGGTCACATCCCCAGCAGTGCCATGGAACACCTTTTGGTCGTTATTTCCCTCCCAAAATTCATCCGCCCATTTGGCCCGGTAATAAATGGTGGTGGCCAGGGCAATGACGGTGTTCCAATCCAGCTCCACGCCGCCGGCCTGCTCCTCCAGGAAGCCCTGGGTCTGGTCGTTCAGCCAATCCTGCAGGGCGGAGTTCAGCGCATCCGAACCCATCTCCCCCTGATAAGAGGAGGCATAATAGGTCTCTGCCAGGGTATTTAGCGTGTTCTGATTAAACAGCACATTCTGATTCAGCCAGACGGAGCTGCCCAGAATGGTGGTCACCCGCCCATCGTCGCAATAGGTGCTCTCCCAAAGGATTTTGGCCTGGCTGCGCAGGGAATCCAGGCTGTCCACCCCCAGGATGTCCAAAATCTGCTGCCGGGTTTCCCCGTCGGTGATCTCCGCCTGCATTTCCAGGGCCATGTAAATGTTCAGCGGGGAATAGACCCGGTTCCCCTCCCCCGCGTCTCCCAGAAACACAGGCAGAGAGGCCAGGGTAAACTGCCGGACTGCCTCTACCGCGGACTCCTCCAGCTCCTCACCGGAGTATAGGGTTTCCTCCCAGGCAGAGTAGGCTTCTCCCAGGCCCTCATCATCAAACTCGCCGGTCTTTTCATCGTAGAAGGACATCATATCGGGATAAGGCGCCATCTCAGGATATACCGCCGCCGCAAGGGTCTTAGCCGGAGCCGCCACTTTACTGGTGCTCTCCCCATTTCCGGAACAGCCCGCGAATAAGGATAGGGCAAGGGCGCAGACCAGCAGCATTGCCAGCTTTCGTTTCATATTTGAACCCTCCTTTGAAAAAATTGAGTTTCCTCTTCATTGATATAGACGCGGAAAACGCAATTTGGTCGCAGGGATATGAAATTTTTTTGAAAAAATTATGTAATTAGATATTTAATTCCCGGATGAACTTATAAAACTCCTCCGTGGTCAGCTCGGGCAGATGGAAGCCGGTCAGCATATTAACACCCATATCCTCGGCCCGCTGGATAAAGGCCCGCTCGCTTTCCGACAGCTCCCGGCCCTTGTCACAGCCGTAGACTGTGGTAATAATAATCATTCTGGAATAGGGACCGCCAAACCGCTCTGCCACGGCCTTCAGCTTATACAGCTCGTTCTTACTGACCGCCCTGCCGTTCTTACAGGAGATAAACACCGGCACCAGACCCTTCATCAGAATCAGGTCGATCTCGTTCTCCGTATCCACATTCTCCTCTTGCATCTCATATTCCAGCTCCGGATCGTCCTTAGCCCCAGCGGAAAGGCCCCCTCTCCCCTCCGGCTCCTGGGTGCCATGGATCACGCCGTCCCAATCCAGGAACACGCCGGTCATCACGCTGTTGAACATGGGTTCCGGGTCAGAAAGCGCAGGCTTCCTTTTGCCCTTCTTTCCCGGCTTCTCCTTGGGCATATCGGACAGCAGCAGATAGGCCTTCAGTTCCAGAATCGTGCCTTCCTTCTCCAAGATGCGGCGGATATCATCTGAGGCATAGGTGAAGGAGAGAATCTGCTCGTTGCAGACAAAATCCCGCAGCAGCCCCCCATCCGCCAGCTCCTGATAGATCCCAGGCAGATTCAGCCGCTTGTTTGGGGAAAGGGTCTCCGCCTTGGCAACATCCATCTCCACATGGTTTGGATCCGCAAAGGTGGGGCACACCTGGGGCAGCTTCTGCATGCTGTGCAGCATACGCAGTTGTCCGTTCCAGAACACAGGATTCTTCCGGCAGATCTCCCACATGGTTTCCACCGCATCCCGCAGTTTGGGATCTGCAAAATTCCAGCGGTGGGTTCCCACAGCCTTGTCCATGTCGTAGACCACTGCGCCCCCGTACAGCGCCACATTCTGTTCCACAGTCAGCTTGGGCATGTCCACCTTGATGGTTTTGCCGCTCTCGTCGTAGTCGGTGACATTTCCCTTGTTGATATTATAGCGGTGAAGCTTGAAGCTGACCCCCTGCTCCTTGAGCTTGGCGCGGACAATCCCCACGGCTACCAGCATCAGATCCTCGCCGCCGGTCAGATCAATGCTGCACGGACTATCTGCCTCAGCGGTCACAATCTCCGTCAGCAGTTTCACAATATCATCCAGCTTATTGCGGTTTACAGACCGGAATTGGATTTCCAAAGGGATCCCCATTATGCGGGCGAAGCTGTTAAAGATCTTCTCCTGCTTCTCCATCTGCTTTCCGTCACCGACAAAGATCACCTTATCCGGCCTCATGCTCAGACAGCTCACCATGTTCTCAATGGGAGACTTGTCGAAAAGCTCTATAATCGTCATCAGGGCCATCCTTTCTCTATCTGTCTGAATGACTTGCTGTTGGTCGTTTTATGAATAATGTTATTATACGGCGTTTTTCCTGATTGCGCAAGTTTTCGCCCCATTTTCCCCTGATTTTTCCCGAATAGGACAAACTCTGCGGACATATTTTCTTGATGAGGTGAGGCCTATGCTGCCAATTCTGGCAATCGCCATGCTGAACGGACTCTTTTTTTCTCTGCGGATCACCGGAAACCCCGGCTCCTTCCCCAGACCCCTCTCTGCCGAAGAGGAACGGCGCTGCCTGCAGCGGATGGCCGAGGGAGATGAGGACGCCCGAAATAAGCTGATTGAACACAACCTGCGCCTGGTTGCCCACATTGTCAAAAAGTACTTCGTGCCCAACGGAGATCAGGATGATCTGATCTCTATTGGCACCATTGGGCTGATCAAAGCAGTGAACACCTATCAGATGGATAAGGGAATCCGTCTGGCAACCTATGCTTCCCGCTGTATTGAGAATGAGGTGCTCATGTATCTGCGGCGGATCCGGCACCAGACAGGCGAGCTATCCCTGTCCGAAACGCTGGACACAGACCCGGAGGGCAATTCCCTCTCCCTGATGGATGTCTTGTGCAGTGAGGATGACATGACCGAAAATCTCGCCACCAAGGACGCCTGTGCGCTGCTCAAGGCCTGCCTGGATTCCGTGCTGACCGAGCGGGAGCGGGAGATTGTCTCCCTGCGGTATGGCCTGGACGGCGGAGAGCCTAAAACCCAGCGGGAGGTGGCCGCCCTGTGCGGGATTTCCCGATCCTATGTATCCCGCATTGAGAAGAAGGCCCTGAAAAAGCTGGAGGATCTGCTGAATTCCTAGCAGACTGCTGAATAACTCAACAGGGAATTATGGTCATTCCCCGGATTGTTTTTCCATTTTAGCACTCTTATCCTCAGAGTGCTAGATTTAACAGATTCTTCACAAAATATCTGAGAATTATTCACGAATTCGAGTTATATTATACTTAGAAATCAGGAAAGATATTAGCAGTCGAGCAAATCATCTGCTAGTATTCACCAAATCAAATTAAAAAAGGAGATCTGTTATTATGTTTGGTATGATTCCGTTTGAGCACAATGATATGGATATGTTTTCCACCTTTGATAACTTGGCCCGCAGCTTTTTCCGCAACAGCAACACAGACCTGCCCGCCTTCCGCACCGATATCAAGGACAACGGCGACAGCTATCTGCTGGAGGCCGATCTGCCCGGTTTTCACAAGGAGGACCTGAGCCTGGACATCAAGGATAACATCCTGACCATCCATGCCGCCCGCCAGGAAAGCCACGACGAAAAGGATACGCAGGGTAACTATCTGCGCAGGGAGCGCCGTTACGGCTCTTTCTCCCGCAGCTTTGACATCACCGGCATTGAAGAGGACGGCATCTCTGCCGCCTATGAAAACGGCGTATTAAAGCTGACCCTGCCCAAGGCGCAGAAAACCGTCCCCGCAAGCCGCCGCATCGACATCCAGTAACAGCAGCGGGGAACCGGAGAACAACCGAATAGGCCGAATCATGGCGATTTGCCTT
>CAZVVH010000032.1:0-13912 GCA_964630475.1 uncultured Oscillospiraceae bacterium
CGATGATCCCAATACGGATATTGTCACCACCCATTTTGAATACCACTGCATGGAGGACAACCTGCTAAAGCTGGACATGCTGGGACACGATGACCCCACCATTATCCGCCATTTGGAGGTGCTGACCGGCGTGGACGCAAAGACCATTCCGTTGGACGACAAGGACACCATGTCTATTTTTACTACCTCCAAGGTGCTGGGCTATGAGGATGATGAGCTGCTGGGGCCTACGGGTGCTGTGGCCATTCCCGAATTCAACACCCACTTCACCCGCAGCATGCTGATGGACACTCAGCCCACCCAGTTCAACACCCTGATCCGCCTTTCCGGCTTCTCCCACGGTACGGATGTGTGGCTGGGCAATGCCCGGGATTTGATTGTTTACGGAACTGCCACTGTTGACTCTACGGTGGGCTGCCGGGATGATATTATGCTCTACCTGATCTCCATGGGGGTTGACCCGCTGAAGTCCTTTAAGATTATGGAGGCTGTCCGTAAGGGCAAGGTAAAGAAGAACGGCTTTGAGGACGGTTGGGTGGAGACCATGAAGGAGCACAATGTCCCCGACTGGTATATTGACTCCCTGGCCAAGATCGGCTATCTGTTTCCCAAGGCACACGCCGCCGCCTATGTAATGATGGCCTTCCGCATCGCCTGGTTCAAGGTGCATCGGCCCCTGGCCTTCTATTCCGCCTTTTTTTCCATCCGGGCCAAGGCCTTTGATGCCACCTGCATGTGCCTGGGGATGGATGTCTGCAAGAGGAAGATCAAGGAGATCACCGATAAAGAGACTCCCGCCGCTGTGGAGGAAGATATGCTGGTCACGCTGGAGGTTATTTACGAATTCTATCTCCGGGGATTTCAGTTTTCTACGATGGATATCTACAAATCCGACGCGGTAAACTTCCTACTGGATGAGGAGAACAACGCCCTGCTTCCGCCTTTTTCCGCTCTTCCCGGTCTGGGAGAGAGCGCCGCGCAGCAGATCTGTGATCTGCGGGAAGGGAAAAGCTTTGTCTCCATTGAGGAGTTTGCCACGGAGTGTAAGGTGTCCCAGTCCAGCTTGGATCTCCTTCGCCATATGGGCGCCCTTGATGGTATGCCGGAAACCAGTCAGGTTACGTTCTTTTAATATTCCGGCAAGCTGCTGCAAAAATTGTTTCATCCGTTTTTGACGGGGTTGCAGCGCTGGCAAAAGCGTTGAAAGCGTTTGATAAAGAATCAGTATAATTGGTGACAATGGCAGTTGACATTTTTTTTCGAGTTTAGTATGATTTAGTAGCACATTAGCGAAGTAAAGTAAACAAGAATTTAGGAGCGTAAATTCTGATGAATTACATTGTAAACACGCCGGAGGGAACTCGGGACCGCCTGTTTGGGGAGTGCCGGCAGCGGCGCCTGGTTCAGTCGGCCCTGACCCACCTGTTCCGTCAGCGTGGTTTTTCCGAAGTGATTACTCCTGAGGTGGAGTATTATGACTTATTTGCTCAGAGCGGCAATACCATCCCTCAGGAGCAGATGCTGAAAATTACGGACCGTTCCGGCAAGCTGATCGTCATGCGGCCGGACTGCACCACCCCCATCGCCCGGGTGGCGGCTACCAAACTGAAAGGCACCGTCCGTCCCCAGCGCCTGTATTACAATCAGACGGTCTACCGTTCCGGCGTTGCTCACTTGGGCAACAGCACGGAGATTGCCCAGTGCGGAATTGAGATCATCGGCGCGGGGGGGGTGAAGCCGGAGTTGGAGGCCATTGCACTGGCGGTGGATGCGCTAAAAGCATGTAAGCTGGAGCATTTCCATATCGAGATTGGCCACGCCGGCTTCTATCAGGAGCTGATCTCAAAAATGGAGATCAGCGAGGATGCTGCGGAACAGATCCGGACCTGCATTGCTGGCAAGAATTTTGCCGCACTCAATGTCCTGCTGGAGGATTACAGCGATCAGCCTGCCTGCGGCGCTCTGCGCCGTCTGACCCGCCTGTATGGCGGTATGGAGGTGTTGGACGAGGCTGTACAGCTGTCCGGCGGTAGCGAAACCGTAGCATACCTTCGGGAACTGTATCGCCTGCTGGAACTGGCCGGCTATGGCCCCTTCCTGCGCTTTGACCTGGGTATGGTCTCCCATATGGATTATTACACCGGAGTGATCTTCCGGGGCTATGTGGAAGGCGCCGGAAATGAGGTGGTCTCCGGAGGCCGTTATGACAATCTGGTGGCTAACTTCGGCTATGTGGCCCACGCTATTGGCTTTGCGGTCAATGTGGATTCTGTGGCCCGCTGCTTGCCCGAGGTGGAGCTTCCTGTGCCGGATGTGGTGATCCACTTTGAACCGGACAGCCTGAGTCAAGCCCTACAGGTGGTGGATAGCCGTCCGGCGGGAACCTGTCAGCTTTCCCCCTGCAATAAGTTGGAGAGCACCTTGAATCTGGCCCGGGAAAAAGGAATCCAAACGGTGATCTATGTGGCCGGGGACCGCACCGAGGAGTTGGAGGTGACCGTCCATGGGTGATCGTTTGAGAGTTGCCCTGACCAAGGGCCGTTTGCAGGATAAAACCGTGGAGCTGTTGGAAGCCATGGGCATTGACTGCGCTCCCATCAAGGATCCCGGCCGCCGCTTGATCCATTCCTGCCCTAATTATCCTCTGGATGCCGTGCTGAGCAAAGCACCTGATGTGCTGACCTATGTGGCCCATGGCGTCTGCGACCTGGGTGTGGTAGGCAAGGATACCATTATGGAGTATACCGAGCACAACGGCGCCTATTATGAGGTGCTGGACTTGGGCTTTGGCAGGTGCCGGTTCGCGCTGGCCGTCAAGGCCGGTTCGGATTTTTACGGAACCTATAAGCTGCGCCGGGTGGCCTCTAAATATCCGACTGTCACCAGGGAATTCTTTGCCAAAAAGGGCATGGATGTGGATATTATTAAGATTGAAGGCTCTGTGGAGCTGGCGCCGCTGGTGGAGCTGGCGGACGGAATTGTGGATATTGTGGAGACCGGCTCTACCCTGAAGGCCAATGGCCTGGTTCCCATTGAGACCGTTGCCCCGGTCAGCGCCCGGCTGATTGTGAATCCTGCCAGCATGAAGCTGCACAAGCAGGAAATGGTGGATTTGATTTCCAAAATTGAACAAGAACTGAGGAATCGAGCATGATTGAAATTGTAAAAGCGGACGGCGTCAAGGAACAGGAGCAAATTGCCTCTATGCGTTCCCGTGCCGCCGCCGCCAATGAGAGCATAAACCAGGCTGCCGCCGCCATTATGGCGGATGTAAAGACCAGAGGCTATGAGGCGGTTCGGGAATATTCCTTGAAATTTGATCAGGCGGAGCCGCGGGAGTTTTCCCCGGAGGAGCTGCAGGCCGCCTATGACGCCTGCCCCCCTGAGCTGATCGCCGCCATGGAGCGGTCCGCCCGGAATATCCGGGATTATAACGAGCATCTGTTGGCCAAGAGCATGGAGTGGACCAGCCCGGACGGCGGCAAGGTAGGCCGCATCGTCCGGGGACTGACCCGGGTGGGAATCTATGTCCCCGGCGGTACCGCTGCCTATCCCTCCTCGGTGCTGATGAACGCGGTCCCCGCTAAGGTGGCAGGGGTGGAAGAGATCATTATGATTACCCCGCCCACCAGCAACCTGAATCAGGCGGTTTTGGCCGCTGCGAAGATCGCCCAGGTGGATCGGGTGATTGGCGTGGGCGGTGCTCAAGCTGTGGCCGCTGTCACCTATGGCGCCGGCTTTATCCCCAAGGTGGACAAGCTGGTTGGCCCGGGCAACGCCTTTGTGGCTGCCGCTAAGCGCATGGCCTATGGTACCCTGGATATTGACATGGTGGCTGGCCCTTCGGAGGTGCTGGTGCTGGCCGATGAGACGGCCAATCCCAAGTTTGTGGCCGCGGATTTGTTGAGCCAGGCGGAGCATGACCGTCTGGCCTCCGCTGTGCTGATCACCACCAGCCAGACGCTGGCGGAGCAGGTTCGGGCGGAGGTGGTGCGCCAGACCGCCTATCTGGAACGAAAGGATATCATCGAGGAGTCCCTGAAAAACTTCGGCGCCATTCTGGTCTGCGAAACCATGGAACAGGCTGCGGAGCTGGCCAACGAGGTGGCGCCCGAGCACTTGGAGATCTGTACCGTTGAGCCCAGAAAGGTATTGCCCTTGATCCGAAATGCCGGTGCGGTGTTCCTTGGCTCCTGGACGCCGGAACCCTTGGGCGACTACATGGCTGGCCCGGATCACGTCCTGCCCACCTCTGGTACCGCACGATTTTTCAGCCCGTTGTCCGTGGATTCCTTTATCAAGACCATGAGTGTGCTGGAATTTGACCAGGCTTCCCTAGCGCTCACCCACCAGCAGGTGGTGGACTTTGCCGAGGTGGAGCATCTGACCGCCCACGCAAATTCCATCAAAGTCCGCTTCGGCGAAGCATAAGGAGGTTCCTATGGCTCGAACTGCGTCTGTTGAACGGAATACCAAGGAGACTCAGATCTCCCTGCAATTGAATCTGGATGGGGGAGAAGTCCGTATCTCCACCGGTATCGGATTTTTTGACCATATGGTGACCGCCTTGGCCTTTTACGCAGGCTTTGGCCTGATTCTTGAGGCATCAGGCGACCTTTACTGCGACGGACACCATACGGTGGAGGATACCGGTATCTGCCTGGGAATGGCCATCAAAGAGGCCGTGGGTGACCGCAAGGGCATCCGCCGTTATGCGTCCAGCTATGTTCCCATGGATGAGGCTCTGTGCTTTACCGCTCTGGATTTTTCCAACCGGCCCTATCTGGTCTTTGATGCGGAAATGCCCCAGGAGCGCATTGGCGAGTACGATTCCTGCTTGACGCTGGAATTTATGCGGGCTGTGGCTTTTAACGCGGGCATCACCCTGCACCAGAAGTGCTTTTATGGCGTCAATGCCCACCACATCACCGAGGCCCTGTTCAAGTCCTTCGGCCTTGCCATGAAGGACGGACTGAAGGTGGAAGGGGACGCAGTGGCCTCCACAAAGGGGGTCCTGTGACCATGGGTTATACTGCAATTGTGGACTACGGTGTGGGAAATTTAATGAGCGTTTCCAACGCCTTGCGTTACCTGGGGGATCAGTCGGTTATCACCAATGACCACCGGGAGCTGGAGCTGGCGGACGCCATTATTCTGCCCGGCGTGGGCGCCTTTCCGGACGCGGCGGAGAAGCTGCGTCAGCCCGGCCTGGATCAGGTTTTGATTGAGCAGGCGGAGAAGAAACCCATATTGGGCATCTGCCTGGGGATGCAGCTCCTCTTCCGGCGGGGGGAGGAAGTACGTCCCTGCCAGGGCCTGGGCTTCATCAAGGGTACCGTTAAGCTGATTGAAACAGACAAAAAGCTGCCCCATATCGGCTGGAACAGTTTACAATTCTGCAATCAGTCCCCGCTGTTTGCCGGCTTGGAGGAAGGGGTCTATGTTTACTTTGTACACTCCTTCTGCGGCGTGGCGGAGGATCCTGCCCAGGTGATCGCAGCCACAGATTACGGTTCCCAGGTGGTGGCCGCTGTCCAGTCCGGCAATGTGTACGGAACCCAGTTCCACCCGGAAAAGAGCGGTGAGGTGGGTCTGCAAATGCTGCGCAATTTTGTCAGCCTGAACCGGTAATCCGATATGGGGAGAGAAACAGATGATTATTTTACCTGCAATTGATTTAAAGGACGGTAAAGCTGTTCGACTTTACAAAGGGGAATTTGACACTGTTCATCAGGTGGCGGACAGTCCGGTTGAGACTGCAAGGGCCTTTTCCGATGCCGGCGCCAAATATATTCATATGGTTGACCTGGATGGTGCCAAGTCGGGCAGACGGGTCAACAGTGAGATTGTCCGCCAGGTGGCGGCGGAATCCGGGCTGAACGTGGAACTGGGCGGAGGGATCCGCACCATGGCGGATCTGGAAGCGGTGGATGCCATGGGCATTTTCCGCATGGTCATCGGCTCCGCGGCAGTTTCCAATCCGGAGTTTGTCAGGGCGGCGGTGGGGCGCTATGGAGACCGCATTGCCGTGGGCATCGACACCAAGGACGGTCGCGTGAAAATCGCCGGCTGGATGGAGGATTCGGGCCTGGATTATATCGAGTTTGCCCGGTCTATGGAAAGGCTGGGGGTGCAAACCATCATCTTTACCGATATTGAAACCGATGGTGCGCTGTCCGGTCCCTCCTTTCACCGTTTGGAAGATCTGCAACAGGCTGTCAGCTGCCGCATTATCGCCTCCGGCGGTGTCAGCAGCAACGAGGATATTCAAAAGCTGGCCGCCATGAACCTGTACGGAGCCATCATCGGCAAGGCCTATTATACCGGGGCGGTTGATCTGGCCCGGGCTGTAGCCGACGCCGGAGAACAATGAGGAGGGAATGAGATGTTAGCGAAACGCATTATTCCCTGCTTGGATGTGCGGGATGGCCGGGTGGTCAAGGGGGTCAACTTTGTCAATATCCGGGACGCCGGGGACCCGGTTGAACTGGCCACTTATTACAGTAACCAGGGGGCCGATGAGATCGTCTTTCTGGACATCACAGCCACCTATGAAGCCCGCAAAACTGTGGCTGACGTGGTTGCCCGCACCGTCCAGAAGGTCTTTGTTCCCGTCACCGTAGGCGGCGGCATCCGCACCCTGGACGACTTTCAGCAGCTGCTGCGGGCCGGCGCGGATAAGATTTCGGTGAATTCTGCTGCTGTTAAGGATCCCACCCTGATCAATCGGGCCGCAAAGCGTTTTGGCAGCCAGTGTGTGGTTTTGGCCATTGACGCCCGCCATCGGTCGGACGGATCCTATGAGGTGGTGGTGGCCGGCGGACGCACTCCCACCGGAAAGGACGCTGTGGAGTGGGCCAAGGAGGGGGAGGCCCGGGGCGCAGGGGAGCTCCTGCTGACCAGCATGGACGCTGACGGCACCAAGCAGGGCTTTGACCTGGAAATGACCAGGGCCATCACCGATGCCGTCCACATCCCGGTGATCGCCTCTGGCGGCTGCGGCAAGCTGGAGCACTTTGCAGATGTGTTTGAGCAGGCGGATGCGGACGCTGCCCTGGCGGCCTCTTTGTTTCACTTTGGCGAGCTGACGGTTCCTCAGGTGAAGGAATATCTCCGCACAAAGAACATTCCCGTCCGCAATCGTTGAGGTGTAAACATGAATAACTTTACAGTGGATATGCTCTTTCAAAAGTCGGATTTGATTCCGGTGGTCATTCAGGACCGGGAGAGCAAGGACATTTTGATGGTGGGCTTTACCAACAAGGAGGCGGTGGAGCTGACCCTGAAAACCAAGACCGCCTGGTTCTGGTCCCGATCACGCCGGCAGCTTTGGAACAAGGGGGAAAGCTCCGGCAATTTCCTCTTCGTCCGTAAGATTGTCACTGACTGTGATACAGACACCTTGCTCTACGTCTGTGACCCGAAAGGACCCACCTGCCATACGGGGGCACGCAGCTGCTTTTTCAATGACATTTGGGAGGAAGATGCATGAGTGTACATTCCGCCATTTACGATCAATATGAAGTTGCCCTTGACCGCCGGCGCAACGGCGGCGAAGGAAAGTCCTATACTGCTTACCTGTATAGCCAAGGCCTGGATAAAATTCTAAAAAAATGCGGGGAGGAGACCTTTGAGGCCGTGATAGCTGCCAAGAATTCAGATTTGGCGGAGACGGTGGGGGAGATCAACGATATCCTCTACCATGTGACCGTTTTACTCTGTTATCAGGAGGTGCCCATGGACGCTGTCTTTGGGGCGCTGAATCGTCGGTGCGCCTCCCGGGGGAAAACCTTTGATGAGCTGTTTGATGTTGTGGCAGCCCGCCGCATTTCCGACA
Source organism: uncultured Oscillospiraceae bacterium (assembly GCA_964630475.1). Classification (GTDB taxonomy): domain Bacteria; phylum Bacillota; class Clostridia; order Oscillospirales; family Oscillospiraceae; genus JAJQBJ01. The sequence continues at coordinate 7,838 of CAZVVH010000032.1, forward strand.
GCGAAACTTCCTACACCAGATATCTGTTTCAGGCGGGGCTGGATAAGATCCTGAAGAAGGTGGGCGAGGCATGCAGCTTGCTGTTGATCGCCGCAAAGAACGAAAATCAGGAGCAGACAGCCGAGGAGACCGCTGATTTGCTCTATCACCTGATAGCTATGATGCTTGCAGGCGAAATTCCCCTGACAGCCCTGGAAGCGGAGCTGGACAAGCGCAGCCGGAAGCAGGGCAATTTGAAAACTTTTCATAAAACTGACATAAATACCTGAACATTCTCCCTGATCTTGTGAGAATAACCTTGCAAATATTTACAGGAGCAGGTATAATACAGACACAAATGAGCCTTCTTCCGGAATATTTGACGGACGGAAGGATATCCTATAAAAAAAGATAAAACGGAGGACTGCTATTATGGTTACCATTACAAAGGATACGATTATCGGCGATATCCTGGACATTGCTCCCGAGACCGCTCCTATTTTCTTCTCCATCGGCATGCACTGTCTGGGCTGCCCTGCCTCCCGGGGTGAGACCGTGGAAGAGGCCTGCATGGTGCACGGCGTTGATTGTGACGCGGTTCTGGCAGAGGTCAACAAGGCCATCAATCAGTAATCACAGATCACTTGGGGCAGGAGAGGCCTGATGGCTCCTCCTGCTCTTTTCATAGCGTGGAGAGTTTACATGAGAGAAATGCAATTGAATGCCCGCTTGGCCGCCGTGGCTCAGCGGGTTCCCCAGGGCTGTCGTCTGGCCGATGTAGGGACCGATCACGCCCGGCTTCCCATTTGGCTTCTCCGCAATGGCAGGGTGCCCGGGGTCATTGCCAGCGACCTGAGGAAGGGCCCCTTGCAGCAGGCCAGCCGCAATGGGGAGAAATATCGGGTCTCCGGTCAGCTGGAGCTGCGCCAGTGCCCCGGGTTGGAGGGAATCCACCCGGAGGAGGTGGACACCATCACCATCTGCGGCATGGGCGGAGAGACGATTTTAAATATCCTGGAGGCGGCGCCTTGGACCAGGGAGAAGCTGCTGCTTCTCCAGCCCCAGTCAAACTGGGCGCACTTGCGGCGCTTTTTGCAGCGCTGTGGCTATGAGATCCGCAAGGAGGGCCTGTGCCAGGATCGGGGATATTTCTATACCATTTTGACCGTGACCGGCGGCACCATGCCCCCGCTGACTGCCGGGGAAGCCTATGCGGGCCGTTTTGCATGTTGGGAGGAGGACTCCCGCTGGCCTCAGTTCCTAGAGGAGCTCATCACCAAAATGGAGCGAGAGTTACTGCTGATGGGTGATTCCCGGCAGGAGAAGGATATGCTGCGCAGAGCGGACTACACCGCCGCGCTGGATGAATTAAAGCAGAGAAAGGAGTCCCTGACATGGTGACCGTTGGTGATCTCTATCATTTGATTGACGAAAAAGCCCCCTTTTCCACCCAGATGTCCTTTGACAACGCCGGCCTTTTGGTGGGGGACAGCGGGCAGGAAGTGACCCGTATTCTGGTATCCTTGGATATTACCGAAGAGGTGGCGGCAGAGGCGGCGGAGCTGGGTTGTCAGTTGATCGTCTCCCATCATCCGGTGATCTTTCATCCCTTGAAGCGGCTGACCACCGGCGACCCCACCAGCCGCACTGTCTGTGCCCTGGTGCGCAGCCGGATTTCCGCCATCTGTGCCCATACCAACCTGGATATGGCCAATGGCGGGGTCAATGACTGCCTGGCCCAGGCTGCTGGCCTGACCGATCTGGAGCTGCTGGCAGTGGAGGGCACAGCGCCTGATGGCTCGCCTATCGGCTGCGGCCGGGTGGGGTCGCTGAAGGCAGGGGAGTGCTCCCTGACGGAATACATGGCCTTTCTGAAACAGTCCCTGACTCCCCATGGTATGCGCTTCGTGGATGTGGGCAAGCCGGTCCGTCGCGTGGCGGTGGGCGGCGGAGCCTGCGCGGATTACATGGACGACGCCATTGCCAAGGGCTGTGACACCTTCGTAACCTCTGATGTGAAGTACAACGGTTTCCTGGATGCCCGGGACAAGGGCATCAACCTGATTGATGCAGGGCATTATCCCACAGAGAATGTGGTGTGTCCCCAGTTGGCGGCCTGGATCACAGACCGGTATCCGGAGCTGACGGTTCAGCTGTCCGCCCGTCACCGGGAGGTCTTTGATTACTATTCTGAATAAACTACGGCAGGCGCTTCCCGGTAGAGAAGCGCCTGCTTTTTACAAACCTGGCAAAGGGGATTGACGGGTTCCTACAACTGTAGTATAATGGGGATACTACAATTGTAGGAGGGATAAACCGTGAAGCTGACAGAAGCTGAGTGGGATGTGATGAACGTCCTGTGGTCAGAGGAGCGCTTTGCGCTGGGGCAGATGGTCGAGGCCTTGAAGCCAGTCACCGGCTGGAGCCGCAACACCGTCTACACCTATCTGACCCGTATGGAAAAGAAGGGTCTGGTGAACATCGACCATAGCCAGCCAAAGCCCTATTCCGCCCGGGTTTCCAGGGAGGACTGCGCCAGGACAGAGCGGAAGAATCTGCTGCACTATGTCTATGGAGGGGTTACTGGTGAACTGGTTGCCGCTTTCCTGCGGGAGTCCTCTATCTCCCCAGAGGAGCGTGACCGGCTGAAGAAGCTGCTGGACGACATGGAGGTATGAGGCCATGAGCAATGTGTGGGAATTCCTCCTTCAGACCCTCTCTGTTTCTCTGACTGCCGGCCTGCTGCTCATTGTCAAGTATTTGTTGGCGGACAAGCTGTCTCCCCGCTGGCAGTATGCCATCTGGTGGGTGCTGGCCCTCCGCGTACTGATTCCGGCCAGTATGGAGCACTTTCTTCTCCATCCCATTCCCTTGTGGCTGGAAACCTGGAAGGGCATGGCGGAGGACGGGCTGCATTCAGTCTATTCCTCCGTTGGTCAGGTGATCTCAGTCAAGGCCCCCATTCCCTGGATTGCGGAGCTGCCCTTCAGCCTGACGGACTGGTTCTTTGTCCTCTATGCAACCGGCGTCCTTGGGGCGCTGGCCTGGTATGTCATTTCCTATCTGCGCCTGCGCATGGCCCTTCGGAGGGGAGTTCCGGGTTCCGAGGACCTGGAGGAGCAAATGCTCCGGGTCAGCCGGGAATACGGCCTTCGCCCTTGCAGAGTGGTCTCCGTTAAGGGACTGACCAGCGCCTTTGTCTGCGGAGTGTTCCGTCCGGTGTTGGCCGTGCCTGCAGGTGCAGAGCTGGACGGCAAGGTGGCCCTCCATGAGCTGCTCCATTTGAAGTATGGGGATAGCCTGCAGAACCTGTTCTGGTGTGTCCTCCGAGCGCTGCACTGGTGCAATCCCTTCTTGCAGTACGTTTTTAACCGGATCGGCAATGATATGGAGTCCCTGTGCGACCATCGGGTGTTGGAGCGCCTGGAAGGGGAGGAGCGCCGCAGCTATGGGGCGATCCTGCTCAGTATGGCCAACGACCGCTATCCCCGGGCGCCGGGGACCACCTCCATCTCCAACGGCGGGAAAAATATTACCCGGCGCATCGAGGCCATTGTCCGCTTCAAAAAGTACCCCAAGGGCATGGCGCTGGTTTCGGTCTGCACTGCTGTGATGCTGGCCGCCCAGGTGCTCTGCGGCTCTGCGGCAGATTATGCCAGTCAGAATGCCTATATTCACCCTACCTCCGAAGCTGGGCTGGCCCAGTCCATGGCCATGGCTCGCCTGGAACGCTGTACCACCCCCGCTGCCGCCATTGATACCTACGTCAAGGCCCTGCGCTGGGAAAACGGGGTGATGTTGGCCTTGGTCAGCCCCATTTCCCAGCAGCCTGCCCTGGTCCGGGAGATGGACACCTACCGAATTGAGGGGGGCTGGGGCTATTTCCACATTGAGCCGGGCAAGTATCTGGATTATTTGTTCACTTCCGAAGGCTACTATATTGCCAATCTGGCGAAACAGGAGGACGGCAGCTACACCGCTGTACTCGTGTTTGGGGTCTATTCCCTGTTGGATGAAGAAGGATTTTTGATCACCGACGAAACTGGGAACTCTTGGCTGGAAAGCACGGTTCTGATTCCGATTATCGTTTACCAGGACAATGGCTGGGTGGTCAGGGAGAGCGGAGAACGGCAGGCCTATCAAAACCTTTCCTGCGGCCTGGCCCTGGAGTCCTATGACATTCCGCTTCTGACCAATCAGGAGATCTATGAGGGCAGATATGGCACCTTAACCGTATACAGCACCAGCCTCTATTATGTATGCGGGGACGATGCCACTTGGACGTTCTTCGATAGGAATTCTCTGGACAATAATTCTCTAAATTTTAATCTGGATCAGGATTTCTCCGGCGGCGGATACATGCTTCAAATGGAGTATCAGTTTCATGGAACCCTGGAGGAGTGGAGCGCTTTCCCGGGGGCCTCCATAAATGTGCTTTCTGTTCTGACAGATGAGAACGGAACTGCCACCGACACGAATTCCGTTTCCAGAGCAAACAAGGAGGATCGCACCTTGATGCTCTCTGTCCCGTATTCTCACCTTTATGGTCTGGCGCAACTCGCATCCTACACGGTCACAGTAAACTGGAATGGGGAGAAGCAGGAGGAGTTCCGGATTGAAAAGGAGCTGAGCTTATGAACCGAAGTAAAATGGCAAGCGCGGTGAAGTGCATCGCCATCGGATATCTGTTTCTCTACCTAAATTTCAATCTGGGTACCTTGAATATTCTTCCGGACTGGGTCTGCTATGTGCTGATTGTGGGGGAGCTGCCAACGCTGGGAGAGGAGGAACCTTCGGCTTCTCTTCTGCGCCCCTTGGGAATCCTGCTGGGCCTCTGGGAGGCCCTCTGGTGGGGATTGACCATCTTCGGTGTCAGCTTTGAAGGCTATCTGATGGAGACGATTGCAGCCGTTGTGACACTCTACTTCCACTTCCAGCTGTTGACGAATTTGGCCCACATTGCGGAGAAGTACGAATGCCCGGAGAGGAAACGGCTGCTGACCCTTCGCGCCTGCCAGGCGGTTTTTACCACCGTGATGGCCCTTCCGCTGCCCTGGGAAAGCTATACCGCTCTGGGTGTGGGGCTGATTATCATAATTCTATGCATCGTCATCTGGATCTGCTATACCCTATTCTCCCTGGAGGGATCTCTCCTGAAAAAAGTTCCAGGCAGCTATTATAATCCCTGAAAAAAATTGCATTTCAGCTGTAAATTTTTCGCGGAAATCTTGCCAAACCTGAGGAAGCGTGATAAAATAATTCAGTTAATTATTATTTACATGAAGGGATGGTTAAATATGTCCGGACATTCCAAGTGGCATAACATACAGAAAACCAAGGGTGTTGCAGACGCGAAGCGTTCCGCCGCATTCACCAAGATCGCAAAGGAAATCATCGTTGCCGTCAAACAGGGCGGCTCCGGCGATCCCGCAAATAACTCCCGTTTGGCTACCGTGATTGTGAAGGCAAAGGCGGCCAATATGCCCAACGACAACATTAAGCGCACCATTACCAAGGCCCTTGGTTCTGGCAATTCTGACTCCTATGAGTCCGTCACCTACGAAGGTTATGGTCCCTCCGGCGTAGCCGTCATCGTGGAAGCGCTGACCGACAATCGCAACCGCACCGCGCCCGCTGTGCGTCACCTGTTTGATAAGTACGGCGGAAACCTGGGCGCCACCGGCTGTGTCTCCTGGAACTTCACTCAGAAAGGTGTTATCGTCATCAGCAATGAGGACGAGGAGCTGGATGAGGATGCCGTGATGATGGATGCCCTGGAAGCAGGCGCCACTGACATGGAGAATGAGGGCGAGGCCTTTACCGTCTATACCGAGCCGGACGATTGCACTGCGGTTGCTGAGGCCCTGGAGAAGGCCGGCTACACCTTTGAGTCTGCCCAGGTTGAAATGGTGCCCAACGACTATATCAAGCTGACCGACGAAAAGGACATCCAGAACATGGAAAAGATGCTGGATCTGCTGGAAGAGGACGACGATGTCCAGAATGTCTGGCACAACTGGGATCAGGAGTAACTGCCTCCGTTTTATATTGAGTAAAGGAGCTGCTGCGGAATTTCAACTGCGGCAGCTCTTTTTT
>CAZVVH010000033.1:0-13837 GCA_964630475.1 uncultured Oscillospiraceae bacterium
CATCGACGGTACCCTTCTTCGATTCATAAATCTTTTTGTAATCTTCGTAGGTCATGTTAATCTCCTTCTGGGAAATTCCCATAGATTTTCGTATCGCATATCATGCTAGTTAAATTATAGAATTCACTGGGAAATTAGTCAATACTGAATCCTTTATTTTTTTCGCCACAAAGCTCCCGCTTTTTCTGTTTTATTTAACAAATAGCCCGCCGGGGGCGCGAAAAAGCCGCCTGTGGGAAGCCCTTGGCGGCACCGTAAGCATCTGTTTGTTCCGTCCCATGTGTATAGAAGGGGCACATGCTTTCAGCCGCACCCCATAGCGGCCTCCCTGCCGCATGATCTCCGGCTTTTCCAGCTCCAGCTCCTCCACTGCCGGCACCACAATGCCATAGCCGCTCTCCTGCACCTCTGCCAGGGCGGGGGCCACCTTGTCATACTCCACCTTGATGCGGGCCAAGCTGCTCAGCAGGGAGATCAAATCCCCATCATCCCGGATCTCGAAGCCAGACTGGGCACTGAGGGTCTCATAGAACAGGCTCCGGGGCACCTCCAGATCGGCGCTGGCAACGCCAGTGCCCAAGTCCAGTTTGGTCACCCTTGCGGCGCTGAGCCGGGGGCACTCCGCCAGGGCGGAAATGCAGGCCTCCACCTGTCGGATCTTGCCCATCTTGCCGGCACTCTCCCGGATGGCTGTGTAGACCTCCGCCTTCAGCGGATGGTTGACGGGCAGGGTATCCACCCAATCAGGCAGGTATATATCCAGCTCCCGCAGAGGGAATTCATAGAGGACGTTCTGGATCAGGGCGGAGACATCTCCCTCCTGCAGCTCCAGGCAGTTCTCTGCCAGGCAGGTCACGTCATACCGGGAGGCGATGTCCGCCCGGATGGCCTGGGTCCGGGGGCTTTCCGGCTCCGCCGAGTTCAGCAGCACCAGGAAGGGCTTTCCCAGCCCCTTCAGCTCCCGGATCACCCGCTCCTCCGCTTCCAGATAGTCCTCCCGGGGGATATCTGTGATGGTCCCATCGGTGGTGATTACAATGCCGATGGTGGAATGCTCCGCGATCACCTTTCGGGTGCCCAGCTCCGCCGCTTCGGTCATGGGGATCTCATAATCAAACCAGGGAGTTGTGACCATGCGTGGCTCATCCCCATCCGTGTGGCCCATGGCCCCGTTCACCAGATAGCCTACGCAGTCAATGAGACGCACGGCGGCGCTGCCCCCTCCGTCCAGCTCAATCCGGGCCGCTTCCTCCGGCACAAATTTCGGCTCCGCTGTCATAATCATCCGTCCGGAGCCGCTTTGAGGCAACTCATCCCTGGCCCGCTCCCGTTGATAGACGTTTTCAATTTTGGGAATCACCAGAGTCTCCATAAACCGCTTGATAAAGGTGGACTTTCCTGTCCGCACCGGCCCCACCACACCGATGTAAATATCGCCGCCTGTCCGGGCGGCAATCTCCTGATAAAGAGCGGATGAATGCTGTTCCATATTCTGCCTCCTATCTTCTTCGGGGGATCAGGAGGAAGCTTCCCTCCTCCAGGTCCTCCCCTTCCAGTCCGTTGGCTTCCAGGATGTCCGCACCCCTGGTATGAAAGCCCTTGGCCAGTTCCCATAAGGTCTCACCGCTCTGCACTCTGCGCAGAACCAGGGAAGGACTTCCGCTGCAATCCCGGGGCTGCTCCTCATTGACAGTCAGCTTTTCAAGGATTTCCAGCGTTTTCCGGCTGTATACCGCATAGGAGAAGTGCACAGAAAACCGCACCTCCGCTCCTCCGCCGGTGGGATCCCCCTGCAGGTCTGTCACTTCACAGTCAAAGCGCACCTCCGCCTCGTCCGGCGCTTCCAGCTGAACAGAAACCGGATAGGTGCGGCTCAGGCTGGTGATCCGCCCCCCTTCCTCGCAGACACAGGCATGAATGGCCACGTCCACCATCAGGGTGCGGGTGGTCCCATCCGTGCTTTGACTGGCCAGCCCCAGGTCAGCCCGGATATCCTGCACCCGCTGCAGCGCCATGCCGCATTCGATCAGCTCCCGCACATTTTGCCGCAGGGTGCCGCTGTCCGTCATGCGGATACAGCTCATAGGACTTGTCTCCAGCTCCACCGGATAGCCCACGGAATAGGCATCCGCAGTCAGCGTCAGCTGCCGCTCCTCCCGCAGCACCGCCTGGGCCAGCAGGTCAAAGGAAATGTCCACCGTGCTGCCCCCATCGGTCAGCTCGTAATTGCAATCCGTCAGATGTACCTCCGCCTGTACACGGGCCTTCTCTGAGGCGCCGCAGGCCTCCATGATCTGGGAGAAGGGCAGGTCAAAAGAGGATTGAAACAGCTCCCCTTCCTCCCCGTTCATCAGGAAGAGAAGGGTCACCTTGCCCTTCACCATCAGCTTGCTGCCCACCACTCTGGCTTCGCTGACAGAGCAAACGGGCCTGCATTTCAAGATCCGCTCCGCCCGCTGGCCCCCGCCAGGCAGCACCAGCCGGTCCTCAAAGGCAAAGGGCTTCCGGGGCACGGCGCAGATCACCTCAGTCAGCTCCTCCACAGTCCGTGTCTCCAGACCCCACTTTTCCTGCTGGGGCAAGGTTCCCTGGCAGGCCAGCTCATCCGATCCGAACACCTGCAGCTCCACCAGCATTCCAATGCGCAGCAGCAGCTTTCGGGGATTCAGAATCCTGACATCCCCGGTGGCGGCCCGGACCTTGGCATGAATCACAGACTGCTCCTCCATACCGGAGACCTCTTCCCCAAACTGGAAGGGAATCACCACCGGAAGGCTGCGGATTCCGCCCTCCTCCGGCTGATACAGCACCTCCGACCGGATTCTACCGGAGAAGGACACCCGGCCCGAGGCCGCCTTGGCCTCCAGGAACACTTGGCTTTCCACCTCAAGCACCCGGGCCAGATCGGGCATGGCATCGGGCAGCATACTTTCGGACAGCTCTTCCCGGCTGACCACGCCGTTATACAGCATTTGCCAGCAGGCCGCTTTTTCAAACTTTACGGGTAATTCCATTGTGCTCTCACCTCACATCAATTCTGAGGCAAATCTATGCGGACAGGGCCTGGAATATGTCCGGCTACCGGCACCTGAGCCAGCTGATTCCAAGAAAAATCATGGTCAGAGAGCAAACCACGATGATGCATCCCACCGGGAGAATCAGCGCCAGCAAAATCCCCGCGCCCAGGGAAATCAGGCACACCCCCCGCTGTTTCCGATTACGCAGCAAAACAACCGCCTCCCACATGTTGGATAACCCAGTTTATGTGAAAGGCGGTTAAATTGCGACAAATCATTCAATTTTCCGGCACGCTTCGGATGAGGAAGGCTGCGCCGCCGGAGAAGCTCAGCTTCACCGGATGGTCCCCTATAAACTCGTTGCTGACGGTCAGGGTGGAGCCCCGGTACACATCTGTGGGCGGAAGCTCATACTTGCTCCCGGAGATGGTCACCTGATTCAGCACCCTCTCCACCGGCAAGAGGGAGAAATAGTGGTACCTGGGCCGGTTTTCCAGGATGCAGCTGCCGGGAATCAGGTAGGTGATCTCGTTCCCCTCATCCAGGATCATCCCCTGTGCCCCCCTCTGGCGGAGCTGTTCCAGCAGGAACAGATTGGCCAAGTGGTGATCCTGCCGCCCCCCGGTGCAGCCGCAGAGGATCATGCGCTTCACGCCCGCTTCCAGAGCCTTTTCCACTGCCATTTCCAGGTCGGTCAGATTCTTTTCCGAAGGCAGCAGCCAGTGGTCAACCCCCTCCGGAAGGAAGCCGCCGGAGTCGCTGTCCCCCACATAGCAGTCCGGGGTCAGCCCGGCCTCCAAGGCCCGCTTCACGCCCCCATCGGCGCAGATCACCAGCTCTCCGCCGGTCAGGTAGGGCCGAAGATAGTCCAGCGCCGGCCCCGGTGCGGAGCCAATCAGCAGCGCGGTTCTTATTTCAGCTCCCATTCCTTGATCTCCTTGGCCTGCTCATATAGGCGGACATAGCTTTGATGGCGGCTCCTGGGAATCTCCCCAGCCTTCACCGCCCGGAGCACCGCACAGCCCTTTTCCTTCACATGGGCACAGCCCACAAACCGGCACTGGCCCAGATAGGATCGGAACTCCCGGAATGTCTCCGCCAGATCCTCCTTCAGGCAGACCTCCCCCTGATCGGCATCAAAGGAGGAAAAGCCCGGGGTATCCGCGATGACCCCGCCGTTTTCCAGGCGGTAAAGCTCAATATGGCGGGTGGTGTGGCGGCCCCGGCCCAGGGCCTTGCTGACCTCTCCCGTCTGAATCCGGAACTCCGGCTCCAGGCGGTTCAGCAGGCTGCTCTTACCCACGCCGGAGTTTCCAGTGAACACGCTGATCTTTCCCTCCAAGGCCTCCCGCAGCTCCTCCACCCCCTGGCCGGTTTGGGCGCTGGCCAGGATGGTGCGGAAGCCGCATTGCCGATAGACCTGGGCCAGCGGCTCTCCCGGTTCCAGATCGCATTTGTTGACAACAATAATGGGTTCGCAGTCCCGCTTCTCCGCCAGTGAGACCAGCCGGTCAATGAGGAAGGGGTCCGTCTCCGGAATGGCGCAGGATGCAATGATAATCAGTTGATCCATGTTGGCTACGGCGGGGCGCTGAAACGCATTCCTGCGGGGCAGGATCTGATCCACCATGCCGGTTTGCCCGTCGATTTGGGTGATCTCCACCCGGTCCCCCACCAGAGGGCTGACCTTCTGGTGGCGGAATTTGCCCCGGGCACGGCAGCGGAGCACCCGATCCCCCGCCTGTACATCGTAGAACCCGCTGAGGGCTCGAAAAATCATTCCCTCCATCACTTAAAGTTTACGGAATAGGAGTCGGTCAGCACTCCGTCAATATAGATTTCAACCTCCTGGGTGCCCTTGCCGCTGAGAGGAACATTAATGGAGCCTTTGGAGCAATCCACATAGTTGGAGTACATGGTGACCCCATCCAGATCAACCTGAACCTTGACCTCTCCTTCCTGGTTGGGCAGATCCACGGTGATGGTCTTATCCACCGTCACATTGGGGTCATTGGAGGGAGACACAGAGGGGCTGGGAGAGGTGCTCTCAGACGGAGAGGGAGACTCCGTCTCCGTCGGGCCGGAGCTGACCGTAAAGACAATATTGGTGCCTGCCGGAACCTGGGAGCCGCTGGAAACGCTCTGGTCCAGGATGGTGCCTGCCTCCGCGCTGTCAGGTACCTTGTTGAAGGTGCCAGTCAGGTTCATGGATTTGAGCTGGGCCATGACGATGGTTTCGTTCTGCCCCACAAACTGGGGCACCGTTACCGGCTCAGTGGCAGGGTCTTTGCCTTTGCTGACATAAACCGTGACCTTATCTTCAGCGGTGATGCTGGAGCCATAGGCAGGATCGGTGCGGGTCACCTTGCCGGACGCGTAAGTGTCCGAATACTCTTCCACAAATTCGTATTTGGTAATCCCCGCAGCCGTCAGCTCAGAGGCCGCGCTATTCTGGGTCATGTCCACCAGGTTGGGCACCTTGATGGCCGCGTTGGGGTCCTTGCCCTTGCTGAGATAATAGGTAATCACAGTGTCGCTGGCAATGGAAGCGCCGTAGCTGGGATCTGTGGAGACCACACTGCCCTCAGGCACTGTTTCAGAGTAAACACTGGTGCCCTTGATGATATTCGCCTCGGGAACTCCCATGGAAATCAGCGTCTGGATCGCTGCGTTCTCCTTCTCTCCCTCCAGCTTTGGCATATAGCCCAGCAGGCTGGAGTCGGCGCCCTTGCAGACCGTCACCCGGATCATGGGCTGGCTGCCCTTTACGATTTCATCCGCCTCGGGATCCTGTTCCAGAATGGCTCCCTCTTTGGCGGTACTGTCCTCTTTATAGCCAATGATTTCAATATCAAACTCGGAGCCGTAGCGGAGCACCGCCTCCTCATACTGCATGTTAATCAGATTGGGAACGTTGTGCTCCGGCTGGTTGGCCGTGCCGCCGCTGAGCACACTGTGAATGAAAATTCCGATCATGGCGAAGAACGCCACAAGAATCACTGCGGCGATTCCCACATAAAGGCCCTTGTGGGACTTCTTTTTGTTCTTGTCGCCAGCGCTGCTGCGCCTGCCCCGGTAATCCTCCTCATCCAATTCCTCGTCCAGCTCCTCCTCGGCCTCCGTGTAAGCCGCCCGTCTGGGTGGGCGGGCGCCGGAGGGCTTGCCGTAAATATCCGCGCCCGGTGCAAGGATCTGGGTCTCGTCCACGTCCCCCGCCGGCGCAGGCTTGCTGGCCTTGGGCGGGGCATAGGGAAACACGATGGCCGGATTCTTGCGGAACGCATCTAGGTCCATCAGCATGGCTCGGGCACTTTCATAGCGCTCGCCGGGCTTGGAGGCCATGGCCTTCAGGGTGATCTGCTCCAGCCCCTCCGGAATGTTGGGGTTGATCTCCCTGGGCGGAATCGGGGTGGAATTGATATGCTTGATGGCAACCGCCACCGGGGAATCCCCCTCGTAGGGCAGCTTGCCGGTCAGCATCTCGTACAGGACAACGCCTGCGGAATAGATATCCGTCCGAGCGTCCACCTTAGCGCCCTTGGCCTGCTCCGGAGAAATATAGTGTACGGAGCCAAGAGCCTCCTGGGTGGTGGTGTTCTGGGAATTGCTCAGATGGGCAATGCCGAAGTCGGCCACCTTGGCGCTGCCGTCCCGCAGAACCATGACGTTCTGTGGCTTGATATCCCGGTGGATGATCCCCCGGCTGTGGGCATGGCGTAGGGCGCGCATGATTTGAGTAATGAAATGCAGCGCTTCCTTCCAGGGCAGGCTTCCGCCCTTCTGCGTCATGTATTGCTTCAGCGTAATGCCGTCAATCAGCTCCATGACGATATATTCCAAATTATCCGTTTGGCTCACATCATAAACTGCCACAATATTGGGGTGAGAGAGCATGGCAACCGCCTGGGATTCACCCCGGAAGCGGCGCAACAGCTCTGGGTCCGCCGCAGCCTCCTCCTTCAGAATTTTCACAGCCACATAGCGGTTCAGTCGGTGGCACTTCGCCTTATAAACAACGGCCATACCGCCGGTGCCCACAACCTCCAACAGCTCATAGCGGTTATCGAGCATTTTGCCTATGTATTGATCCATAGTCAAAGACCTCCTCAATATCCTTTGTCGTCCGCCTTCATCAGGACAACAGTCACGTTATCCGGCGCACCGCGCCGCAGTACAATATCAACCAGCCGCTGGCAGCAGCTCTCCGGCGGCCCACCGTAAAGCACCTCGAACAGGATCTCCTGATCCGTAACCTGGTTGGTCAGCCCGTCCGAGCAAAGCAGCAGCACACTATTCGGCTTCAGCTTCACCGTAAACAGGTCGCCGCTCCGATTCATTCTAGTTCCAAGCGCCCGGGTAATCAAGTTCTTTTTGGGGTGTACCCGCGCTTGCTCCGGGGTGATGATTCCCTGGCGAACCATGTCCGCCACCACGGAATGATCCTCGGTAATCTGCCGGATTCCATCCTCATCCAGGTAATAGCATCTGCTGTCCCCGATGTTGATGATGTGCGCCGTGCGATCCATAACCACGGCGGCCACCAGGGTGGTGCCCATGCCTGCACATTCGGGATGCTCCACACTGTACTGATACACCGCCTCATTGGCTCCCTCAAGGGCGTTTTCCATCAGCTCTTCCACGCTGGACGTGGGGCAGCTCAGCTTTTCCACAAAGGTATTGGCAGCCAGCCGGCTTGCCAGGTCCCCCGCCGCGGCGCCGCCCATCCCATCGCAGACCAGACCTACTGTGCCGTCCTCCGCGATTTGGTAATAGAAGGAATCCTGGTTGTTCTTTCTCACTTTTCCCTGGTTTGTCAAAGCCCATACATTCATATGTTATCGCCTTTTCCCTGTGCAAATTTTTCCCGGACCCCGCACAGCACTGATCCTTCTTTTCCCGTACATACGCACGAAAATACTCGTTATGTGCCGTCCCCGACGGCACGGCCTTAAAATTGGAACGCCGGGGCAAGACACCCCGCTACGCACCTCACTCCCCGATGCCCAGCATCTTGCGCCGCAGCTGCCCGCAGGAGGCGTCGATGTCTCCGCCCAGCTTCCGCCGGACCGTGACCGTAATTCCGTGATCCTCCAGCCGCTTCTGGAACTGCCGCACCCGCTTACTGGGCTTCAGCGGGCTTTCCCGCACCTCATTCAACGGGATCAGGTTCACATGGCTGGGCATTCCCCTCAGGTGAGCGGCCAGCAGATCCGCCTGCCAGTCGCTGTCGTTGACGCCGTCGATCATGGCGTATTCGTAAGAGATCCGCCGTCCCGTCTTTTCAAAGTACCGGCGGCAGGAGGCCATCAGATTGTCCACCCCCACGCTGCGGTTCACCGGCATGATCTTGGACCGGGTCTCGTCGTCCGGCGCGTGGAGGGAGACAGACAGTGTCAGCTGCAAATCCTCCTCCGCCAGCCGGTCGATCATCTTCACCAGGCCGCAGGTGGACAGAGAGATATGCCGCATGCCGATATTCATCCCCTCCGGGGAATTGACCAACTCCAGGAACCGCAGGACGGTATCGAAGTTATCCAACGGCTCCCCAATGCCCATCAGTACAATATTGGAGATGGGACAGCCCGAGTCCATCTGGGTGAACAGCACCTGATCCAGCATTTCCGCAGGGGTCAGCCGGCGCACCAGCCCTCCCAAGGTGGAGGCACAGAAAGCGCAGCTCATGGCGCAGCCCACCTCTGAGGAGATGCAGACAGTGTTGCCGTGTTTATATCGCATCAGGACGGTTTCAATGCAGTTGCCGTCCCGCAGCTTCCAAAGATATTTGATAGTCCCGTCCAGCCTGGAGACTTGCTTCCGCTCCACCTGGGGAACGGTGATATAGCACTGTTCCTCCAGCTGCTCCCGCAGGGCCTTGGACAGGTTGCTCATCTCAGAAAAGGAACGGACTCCCTTGTGCAGCCAGCCAAAGACCTGCTTTGCCCGGAACTTGGGCTGGCCAAGGCCGATGAAATAGGTCTCCATCTCCGCCAGATTCATGGATTTTATATCCAGTTTTTCATTGGTTTCCATGAGTTATACCCGTTCCTTCCGAAGTTTTGCGAAAAAGAATCCATCGGTGCCGTGGAGATGGGGCCACAGGGTCACCATCCCCTCCGGCTGTTCCCCCACCGGACCGGGCAGGCTCAGCGGTTCCAACCGGAACTCCGGGTGCCGGGCCAGGAAGTCCAGGACGATCTCTTGATTCTCCCGCCGAAGCACCGTACAGGTGGCGTAGAGAAGGACGCCGCCGCCCTTCACATAGCGGGAAACATTTTCCAGAATGGCCCCCTGGACCCGGGGCAGCCCCTCCAGCTGCTTGGGATCCTTATAGCGAATATCCGGTTTCTTCCGGATAATCCCCAGCCCAGAGCAAGGTACGTCCACAATGAGCCGGTCAAAGGCGCTCTCCCATTCCGGGTAGAACTCCTTGCCGTTCTGCACCCTGGTGCGCAGAATTTCCACCCCCAGGCGGCTGGCGCCGTCCTCGATCAGCTTCATCTTATGGGGGTGTATGTCACAGGAGATCAGCTCTCCCCGGTTTTTCATGGCGATGGCGGCGCCGAAGGACTTTCCCCCAGGGGCGGCGCAGACGTCCAGCACACGCTCCCCCGGCTGGGGATCGCAGGCCAGGACAACCAGCTTGGCGGCGGCGTCCTGCACCATGATCCTGCCCTGTTGGAAGGCAGGAAGCTGCTCCAAGCTGCCGGTGCGGGTGGCCAGCAGGCAGTCCTCCAGCCAAGGATGGGCCTCCACAGAGACCCCCGCCCCGATCAGTTCTTCCATGACCTGACCGGCATCCGCTTTTAACGTGTTCACCTGAAGGCAGGTGGGCGGCTCCCCGTTGTTGGCCTTGAGAAGCTCCTCCGCTCCCGCCTCTCCCAGCTCCTGCCGGTAAAGCTCCACCAGCCAGCCGGGATGGGAATAGAGGATGGACAACCGCTCCCTGCCTGCCGGCATGGGAAGCTGCCCCTTCTGCCGGACAAAGGACCGCAGTACGCCGTTGACCAGGTTGACAGCCCTCTGATTCCGGCTGACCTGCTTGGCCAGATTCACCGACTCATTGACGGCGGCGCTGACCGGGATTTTATCCATAAAGGAAATCTGATACATGCCCATGCGGATGCAGCCGGCCACCGCCGGCTCCAGCTTGGGGATTTTCACCGTGGAAAGGGCGTCAATCCAGAAGTTCAGCAGCAGTAGATTCTGCTGCACACCGTAGCAAATTCGGGTGGCCAGTGCAGCGTCCCGCCGGTCCAGCCCCGCCGTGCGAATCAGATTGCGGAGGATTCCATCCGACCAGGCTCCCTGCTTCTCGCAGGCGGTCAGGGCCTTCAGGGCCACCTGCCGGGCGGTCATGGTTTTCTGGGCCATGGCTCAGAACATGGGATGGCCGCGGAGGTAATCCGCCGCTTTCATCCGCTTCTTCCCCGGGGCCTGCAGCTCCACAATGCGCAGCGCCTTGCCGTCGCCGCAGGCCATCAAAATGCCCTTTTTATCTGTGGAGAGCACCGTGCCAGGGGCCTTTTCCGTGTCCTGGCCTGTCTCCTCCACGGTGTAAATCTTGAACTGAGTTCCGCCCAATTCAGCGGAGGCCGCAGGCCAGGGAATCAGGCCCCGAACCTGGTTGTGAATCTCCCTTGCCGAACGGTTCCAGTCGATGGGAGACAGCTCCCGGCTCAGCATTGGGGCGTAGTTGGACTGGTTCCCGTCCTGGGGGGTACATGCCGCAGTACCGTCGGCCAGCTTGGGGATGGTCTCCCCCAGCAGCTTGGCCCCCAGCTGGGCCAGGCGGCTGTAAAGCTGCTCCGCCGTCTCATTGGGGTCAATGGGGGTGCGCACTTGGGAGATAATATCTCCCGCATCCAGCTCCAGCACCATCTTTTGAATGGTGACACCGGTTTCCTCCTCCCCGTTTAGGATGGCCCAGTTGATGGGAGCCGCTCCCCGGTAGCGGGGAAGCAGGGAGGAGTGGATATTCATGCTCCCCAGCTTGGCCACGTCCAGCACGGACTGGGGCAGAATCTGCCCAAAGGCCGCCACCACCACCAGGTCAGGCTCCAGGGCCTTCAAGGTCTCCAGGGCTTCAGGCTCCTTCTTAAAGGAGGCGGGCTGGAACACAGGCAGGTTATGGGCCTGGGCGCAGACCTTCACCGGGCTAGGGGTCAGCTTCATCCCCCGGTTTTTCGGCTTGTCCGGCTGGGTAAAGACGCCCACAACCTCATAGCCGTCTGCAATCAGCTTTTCCAGAGCGGGCACCGCGAAATCAGGGGTACCCATAAATACAATCCGCATCAATTACTCGTCTTCCTTTTCCATTTCGTCCAGTTCTTCCACGGTGTACATCTTGGTGGCCTTTTCCTTAAACAGGTGGCCATCCAGATGCTCGATCTCATGGCAGAAGCAGCGGGCGGTCATGCCCACGTCCTCCACCTCAAAGGTATCGCCGTTCCGATCCTGGGCGCGGACCTTCACCTGCATGGGACGCTTGACGACGCCGTAATAGCCGGGAACAGACAGGCAGCCCTCCAGGCCCTCCTGCTCGCCGGAGGTTTCGATAATCTCCGGGTTAATCAGCTCCAGGATCTCATCCTTCTCGTTGATTACCAGCACCACCCGGCGCAGGATGCCCACCTGCACAGCAGCCAGGCCCACGCCGTTGGCCTGGAGAAGGGTCTCCCTCATATCGTCCAGCAGGACATGCAGCCGCGCGTCAAAATTGGTCACAGGGCGGGACTTCTTGCCCAGAATCTCGTCGCCCTCTACTACGATATTTCTTGTTGCCATACGATTCTTCGCTCCTCATTAGTCCAGCGGGTTCCAATCTACAAAGACGGACACGCCCCGGTTTTGTTTATCCTGAAAAGCCGCCTGCAGCAGCTGAGCCAGCATTCGGCGCAGCCCGGGACAGCTCTGTCCATACACATGCAAATAATAACGATAGCGGTTGTTCACCTTTAGGATGCCCGCCGCCACCGGGCCGTAAACCTTCACCTCTGCCTGCCGGAGCGCGGGCAGCTTGGCCCACTGAACCGCTCCGTCCCGAATCCGCACCCCGGCCCGGAGCACATCCCCCTCATTCTCCCCGGACATGGTGATCCGGTACAGCTCGCAGAAGGGCGGATAATGGCTCAGCCGCCGCAGCTGGACTTCGTTTTCATAAAAGTGGTCGTAGTCCTGGGCCGCCGCCAGACGAAGCACCTCGTTCCGGGGGGCACAGGTCTGAATCACCGCCCGGCCGGAGCGGCTCCCCCGGCCGGCCCGCCCGACCACCTGGGTTATCAGGGAAAAGGTGCGCTCCGCCGCCCGAAAGTCGTCTACATACAGGGACTGATCCGCATTGATGACCCCCACCAGGGTCACATTTTCAAAATCCAGGCCCTTGGCCACCATCTGGGTTCCCACCAGAATGGGCACCTTCTTCTCCTGGAACTTCTTTAAAATCTTTTCGTGGGTGTTGGTCAGGGACACGGTGTCCGTATCCATCCGCAGCACCTTCACCCCCGGAAACTGCTGGTGCAGCTCCTCCTCCACCTTCTGGGTGCCGCAACCGGTGAAGGTCAGCGCTCCGCCGCAGACCGGGCAGGCCCTGGGCAGCGGCTTGGAATAGCCGCAGTAGTGGCACATCAGTCGCCCGTTGTCCTTGTGGTAGGTCAGGCCCACGCTGCACCGCTGACAGGTGGGCACCTCGCCGCACTGGCTGCACACCACCAGCTTGCTGCTCCCCCTCCGGTTGAGAAAGAGAATGCTCTGCTCCCCCCGGGCCAGGTTCTTTTTCAGCTCCAGCAGCAGGCACTCGCTCAGATTGCCCGGATTGCCGGAACGCAGCTCCTCCTTCAAATCCGCCATAAACACATCAGGCAGCGGTTTTTGATTATATCTCCGGCTCAGCTGAAACAGGTGGTATTTTCCGCTCCTGGCCAGAAACATGGATTCCACTGACGGGGTAGCAGACCCCAACACCAGCATGGAGTTGTTCTGCACACTGCGGTATTTCGCCACATCCCGGGCATGATAGCGGGGGGCCTGTTCTGATTTATAGCTGTATTCCTGTTCCTCGTCCAGGATGATCAGGCCCAGGTTCTGTACCGGCGCGAACACCGCCGAACGGGTTCCCACCACCACCCGGGCCTCTCCCCGCTGCACCCGCTTCCATTCGTCATAGCGGGCGCCTGTGGAGAGCCTGCTGTGGAGCACGGCCACGGTTCCCCCAAATTGACTGCGGAACTGCCGCAGCATCTGGGGGGTCAGGGCAATCTCCGGCACCAGCATAATGGCGCCCTTCCCCTTCTCCAGACAGCGGTGGATCATCCGGATATAGACCTGGGTCTTTCCACTCCCGGTGACGCCGTACAGCAGGCTGCAGCTGGGCTTTCCGCCCTCCAGCAGCGCCGCAAGGCCGTCAAAGGCCCTCTGCTGCTCCTCATTCAGTACCGGCGGCTCCTCCGGTTCCACAAGCTCCTGGGCAGGGCTGCGATAGACCTCCTGCCGTTCTAACCGCAGGATGCCCTTCTTTGCCAGGGTTTTCAGGGTAGCCTTGCTGGCGCCGGTGTAGTAACAAAGCTCGGTTACCGGCACCCGCTCCAGGCTGGCCACCAATTCCACCACGCTGCTGTGGATGGGATACCGCCGCCTGGCCCCCTCCAGCAGGTGGCGTGCCTCCTCTGCGGAAACCGCCAGGGAGGCAAACTGCTCTGTCCTGTCCCCCACCTGCCGGGCCGCCGCAGCGTCCCGGGTCACGACCCCCGCCTTTTTCAGCTGGCTGAGAAAGCGGGAGGGGCTTTGCGCCCCAAAGGCGGTGCGCAGGTCCTCCATGGCGATGC
>CAZVVH010000034.1:0-13767 GCA_964630475.1 uncultured Oscillospiraceae bacterium
CTTCCTTGCGGGACTGGCGGTGGGCGTTCTGATGATGCTCATTCTGAGCAAGCTGGCCCTGCTCCCCATTTAAATCAATCACTCCATAGGAAAGGAAGTTTCTCCCGTTGAATCACGACCTGACACACGGCTCTGTCAGCAAAACCCTGCTCCGGTTTGCACTGCCCTTTTTAGCCGCCTCCACCCTGCAATTCATGTATGCCATTGTGGACATGATCGTCGTAGGTCAGTTCTCTGACCCCGCAGCCATTTCCGCCGTTAACACCTCCAGCCAGATCATGCAGCTCTGCACCTCCCTGATCTCCGGGATTTCCACCGGCGGCACTGTACTCATCGGCCAATATGTGGGAGCAAAGCGGGACCGGGATGTAACCAACTCCATCGGAACCCTGTTCACGCTCTATCTCATCATCGCTGCCATTCTCACCGCATTCCTGGTGATCTGCAACCATCTGCTGATCTCCCTGATGCAGGTACCGGAGGAGGCAGTGATCCCCGCCCGGCAATACCTGCTGATCTGCGGCATCGGCACCGTCTTTATCACCGGTTACAATGGCATCGCCGGAATTCTCCGGGGCTTGGGGGACTCCCGCCGGCCGGCCTGCTTCATCGCCTGCTCCTGTGTTTTGAACATTCTCGGTGATCTGCTGCTGGTGGGCGGCTTTCACCTGGGGGCGGCCGGCGCGGCCATTGCAACGGTGGCGGCTCAAGCGGTTTCCTTTCTGCTGAGCCTGTTTGTACTCAGCAAGGGCGGCTTCCCCTTCCGCTTTGGCAAGGATCCTCTGAGGCTGAACCCCTCCTGCGCCAAAAAGGTATTGAGCCTGGGGGTGCCCATTTCCGCCCAGGATGTGCTGACCACCTTCTCCTTTGTGCTGATCACCGCTATTGTGAACCAGATGGGGGTCAACGCCTCTGCCGCCGTGGGCATTGTGGAGCGGATTATCTCCTTCTGCATGCTGGTGCCCATTGCGTTTATGTCCGCCCTGTCCGCGTTTACCGCCCAGAATGTGGGTGCGAAACAGAAGGAGCGGGCCATCCGCGGCCTGAAGGTGGCAGCTCTCATCTGCCTGGGAGGCTGTTTTGTGTTCTTCGCTATCATTCAGCTGATTCCCAGCGCAGTGGCCGGACTGTTTACCCCCGACCGGCAAGTCATTGAAAACTGTGCCCTTTATCTGCGCACCTACGCCTTTGACATTATCATGGTCAGCTTCGTGTTCTGCTTCAACGGGTTTTTCAGCGGTTATGGACGGACCCAATTCACCATGGCTAACTGCCTGCTCTCTACCTTTCTGGTCCGGGTACCGGTGGTCTATGTGATGAGCCGCTTGGCGGGCACCAGCCTGCTGTTCATCGGCATTGCTGCCCCGATGGCCTCGCTGTTTCAGATTTTGCTCCAGCTAGGGTATTACCGTTGGGGAAAGTGGAGGAATTTCACAGCAATTTGAACAGACCGGATTGGAGGAAAAACAGATGATTTTTAGACACGAATACCCGAAACGCCTGATACTAACGGCGATTGCACTGGCAAAGAAATTATAAAACATCAGAGGAAAGCGCCTGTTCCCTTTTCGGGGGAACAGGCGTTTTTTATCAGGTCATTATCCTGGGTTTCCAATGTGATTGCGGAAAACCCAGCTGCGCTGTCATCTGCCCTGACGCTCCAAATAGAGTTTGGCTTTCAGGATACCTGCCACCGTCTTGGAGTCCCGCAGCTCTCCGGAGAGGATCATCCCCTCCGCCTCCTCAAAGGAGACCCGGACAATCTCCAGAAACTCGTCTGGATCGGGGTGAGTCTCCCCAAAGGTCAGATCCACCGCCAGGTACAGGTGCAGCTCCTCCGTGATGATACCAGGGGAAGCCAACAGGGTGCCCAAGGGGATCAGGGTGCCGGTGGCTCCAATCTCCTCGCTCAACTCCCGGGCCGCGCCGTAGGCGTAATCCTCGCCGGGTTCGTTCTTGCCTGCGGGGATTTCGGTGAGGACAGTCTGGAAGGCATAGCGGTACTGCCGCACCAGGATGAGCTTGCCCTCGGAGTCCACAGGAACGATGCCCACGCCGCCGGGGTGGCGGACGATCTCCCGCTTGACCTGCCGGCCGGAGGGGGACAAGGCCTGATCCACGTCCACGCTGACAATAATGCCGGTGTATTTGCGCGCAGAGGAAAGGCGCTTTTCAGTCATATCCATACAGGCAGCCTCCCTCAGAAGGAGATATCCGTGACCGCAGGGGCCTCACAAGGCTCCATAGACTGGATATAGAGCATGGGTCCGTTGCCCTCATACAGGTCAATGTGCTCCTCCCGCACCTGGGCGGTGACGATAACCCAATCCCGGGACTTAAACCTTCTGCTCTCCTCTCCCTTGCAGATCAGGCCCAAAAAGGCCCGGTCATTTTCGCAGCAGACCATGGCAAAGCGGCCCACCACGCAGCTGCCTGCGGGGAACTTGGGGGACTGGGCCACAATGCCCTTGTAGCGGACCACCTTGCCCTCGTAGCGGTCGGGGTGGTCCATCACATCGGTGTACCAGAAGCCAAAGTCCTGATCGTCCAGC
Source organism: uncultured Oscillospiraceae bacterium (assembly GCA_964630475.1). Classification (GTDB taxonomy): domain Bacteria; phylum Bacillota; class Clostridia; order Oscillospirales; family Oscillospiraceae; genus JAJQBJ01. The sequence continues at coordinate 2,553 of CAZVVH010000034.1, forward strand.
TCCAGGACGGGCTTTGTCATGTCAAAGGGAGGCTCCCCGGAGTCATACTCCGCGGTGTCCCCGTTCTCATATTCCAGGTAGATTTCAGCCCGGCGGTTCAGCATCTTGATGTTTCGCTTGCGCAGCGTCTGGGCGGTGGCGTCGTTGACCCGGTTGAAGATAATCAGGTCGGCATTCATCAGCTTCTCGCTCATCAGCTGGGCCATATTGGCGGCATACACCTCAAAGGTGTTGGCGTCGACCAGGGCCACGATCTGATAGAGGATCCAGTTGCGGGGCAACAGCTCCCGGTCCAGATCCTGCATAAGCCACATGCCGTTGTACTCAATGACCACCTGGTCAGGGCGGTACTCCCGCTCCAGCTTCTTGAAGAACCGGGTATTCAAATCCTCATAGTTCTCCACCACCACCATGCGGACATTGCACTTGGCCAGTTCCTCCTCGTCATATTCCTCTTCCCCCTCCTCGCAGACAATGAGAAGGGTCTTATCGCTGCCGGTGAAGCTTCCCTCGGTCAGCATGGGCATCAAAAAATTGGTCTTACCGGAATCCAGGAAGCCGGTGAACAAATAGACAGGAATTTCACTCATGGGGTTTCTGTCTCCTCTCCGCAGATTACAGGGCGAACAGCTCCTTCAGAGCGTCCTCCTTCAGGCCAGAGCCAATGACGCACAGACGGCCGGTGTAGTCAGCAGCGCCAGTACGGATATTGATCTCGTTGGGGGTAAAGTCAAAGTGGATCCACTGGCCGTCCTCAGCGGGCAGAATGCCCTTGGCACGGAGAATGATGCCATAGCCGCCCAGGTCCAGCTCATCCAGGATCTCCTCCAGCTGTGCCTGGGTGTACTTCTTGTGGGTCTCGGCGCCCCAGGAGGTGAACACCTCGTCGGCGTGGTGATGATGGTGGTGGTGGTGCTCATGCTCCTCATCATGGTCATGGTGATGGTGCTCGTGTTCGCCATCCTCATGGTCATGGTGGTGATGGTGCTCGTGCTCGCCATCCTCATGGTCATGGTGGTGATGGTGCTCATGCTCGCCATCCTCATGGTCATGGTGGTGATGGTGCTCATGCTCGCCATCCTCATCATGATGATGGTGGCAGCAGCAATCGGGATCGTCGCACTCCTCGTCGTCATCCTCTTCCGTCTCTGCCGCCAGTTCCGCCAGCAGAGCATCCAGCATGGAATGGCCGCCTTCCATGGCCGCCATAATCTGAGTGCCAGTCAGCTGATCCCAGGGGGTAGTGATAATGGGCGCGGAGGGGTTCTTCTCCCGCAGCAGATTTACCACGGTATCCAGCTTGGCATCACTCATACCCTGGGTGCGGGACAGGATGATGGCACCGGCATGCTCCACCTGGTCGATAAAGAACTCGCCAAAGTTCTTCATAAACACCTTTGCCTTGGCGGCGTTGACCACAGTGACAAAGGTACCTAACTCCATGGGAACCTCGGTGCCGGCCTTCTGCACAGCGCGGATCACGTCGGACAGCTTGCCCACGCCGGAAGGCTCAATAATCACCCGGTCAGGGCTGTACTCGGTGATGACCTGCTTCAGGGCCGCGCCAAAGTCGCCCACCAGGGAACAGCAGATGCAGCCGGAATTCAGCTCATTGATCTGGATGCCGGCGTCCTTGAGGAAGCCGCCGTCGATGCCGATTTCACCAAACTCGTTCTCGATGAGGACCAGCTTCTGGCTGCCATAGGCCTCCTCCAGCAGCTTTTTAATCAGAGTGGTTTTACCAGCCCCTAAAAAGCCGGAAATAATATCAATTTTCGTCATATTCAATTGCCTCCATAAAACCTTGGTGTGCAGCGATCTCTGCACATTCCTTTTCAATATATATCATACCCCTTTTTCAGGAAATTGCAAGGCTGGCCCGGGGAAGTTCCGGGCCAAGATTTGAACAAACTTTTAATTTTTTTCTCCAGCTTTTTCAAAAGTTTCCCTTTTTACAGAAACAGAAGCCCCGGAATCCGATATGGGTGGAGGGATGAAACATGGAAAAGAAAACCGACAGGCAGGCAGAACAGAGGCTTCTCCTCCGCCTGGCCCGCAGCATGATGAAGAAATCCAACGATGCCGTAAAGCTGGCGTATCTGGAAGGGGATAACCTGACGGAGCAAATTGACGGGCTGGACCTGTCTCTGCTCAGCGAATTAAAGCGCAACGCAAACGGTACAGTGGAGATCAAGCTGGTGGATCGGGTGAAGGCCCTGACCGAGCTGACCGCACTGCTGCGGGAGGCTGAGGGCGCCCCCTCCACCGGGCAGGCGGAGAGCTTCTATCGGGCGCTGGAAACCCGCGCGGGAGAGCAAACAAGTGATTGAATGCTTCTCCCCACGGCAAGTGCAGGTGCTGACCTGGTGGTGCGACCGCTCCCCATGGACACTGCGGGACAGCATTATCTGCGACGGCGCTGTGCGAAGCGGAAAGACCCTGTGCATGGGAATTTCCTTTCTCTGCTGGGCTATGCGGCGCTTTGACGGGAAACAGTTTGCCTTCTGCGGAAAAAGCATCGGTTCGATCCGCAGGAACCTGATCGCGCCGCTGCTGCCCATCATGGGGGATCTGGGCTTTCAATGCCGGGAAAAGCTGTCGGCCAATCTGATCCGGATCTCCTTTGGCGGCCATCAGAACACCTTCTATCTTTTCGGCGGACTGGACGAAGGCTCTGCCGCCCTGATCCAAGGCGCCACCTTTGCTGGGATCCTCCTGGATGAGGCGGCGCTGATGCCCCGCTCCTTCGTGGAGCAAGCCTGCGCCCGCTGCAGCGTGGAGGGGGCCAAGCTCTGGTTCAACTGCAACCCGGAGGGGCCGGAGCACTGGTTCTATAAGGAGTGGATTCAGAAGGCCCAGGAGAAGAACGCTCTGTATCTGCACTTTACCATGGAGGACAATCCTTCCCTCTCCCGCAAGACCCTCCAGCGCTACCGCAAGCTGTACTCCGGCAGCTTTTACCGCCGCTTCGTCCTGGGCGAGTGGGTTGTGGCGCAGGGGCTGGTCTACGACTTCTTCGACGAAAGCTATGTCCAGGAACCGCCCGAACACTGTCAGGAGTACATGATCTCCTGCGACTACGGCACCCGGAACCCGGCCTCCTTCGGCCTTTGGGGGCGGGTAGGCGACATCTGGTACCGGATCCGGGAGTACTACTACGACTCCCGCCGGGAGGGGCGGCAAAAGACAGACGCGGAGTACGAAGATGCCCTGCGGGAACTGGCCGGAGGCAGAGCAATCCAGCTGGTGGTGGTGGATCCGTCCGCTGCCAGTTTTATCACCCTGCTCCGACAAAAAGGCTGGCATGTCAGGAAGGCTGACAACGATGTGCTGGCAGGCATCCGCCTAACCGCGGGGCTGCTGCAGGAGGGAAAGCTGGTTATCTGCTCTCCCTGCACAGACGCCATCCGGGAATTCCATCAATATCGCTGGGATGACCGGAATGGCAGCCGGGATCAGGTCCGGAAGGAGTTCGACCACGCCATGGACGACATCCGCTATTTCGCCGCCGCTGTGGCGGGGAAGAAGCGGCTCCTTCCCTTGGGCGCCGCCGCACCGGAGCGGCGGGCCGCTCTGTGATCCTCATACCAGCTCTTGATAAAATGGGTTCGACGCTTTTTATAGCGCGCAGGCCCGTCAAGAGCTGTATGAGAGGGCTTTTGCGGCTGTATGCCGCAAAAGGGCGGCGCTGGCAGCGGCGCCTTCTCCCTAAAAATCAAAGGTTTCTAGGGAGAAAGAGTATCAGGACGAAAGGAATGGTGAAATGAAACGGAAGAAAAAAGGCCCCTCCCCCGCCCCAGCCGGTGCCGCCGTGCAGATCCGGGACGGAACCCGGCACCCCTTCGGGATGCTGGACTGCTATGTTCCCCTGCAGAAGGCGGAGTACTCCCTGTATCGCGGGATTCGGGAGGCCGTTCCCGCTGTGGATGCGGCCATCTTGAAAATCATCCGGTTGGTAGGCGGGTTCTCTGTGGATTGCAGAGATCAGGCGGCTCAGCGGGAGCTAAGCGAATTTCTGCGCAAGGTCCCCACCGGCTGGGGCCAGCGGGGGATTCAGTCCTTCCTGGACAGCTATTTGGACTCCATGCTGACCTGCGGTCAGGGCGTAGGTGAGCTGGTGCTCACCCGCAATGGCCGGGAAATTGCCGCCGTGCTCAGCGGCAATCCCGCCGATGTAGAAATCAAAGAGGGGGAGACACCGCTGGCCGTTACCCTCTGCGGCTATGACCGGAATGGGCAGCTGACCGAATTCCCCCGCCAGGATTTGCTGCTGTTCACCCCTCTGAACCCCGAGACAGACGCCCCCTATGGGGTTTCCCTGCTGCGTAGCATGCCCTTCCTCACCGACATTCTGATGAAGGTGTATACCGCCACCGGGCTGAACTGGGAGCGGATGGGCAACCTGCGGTTTGCCGTGGTGTGCAAGCCCGGGCAGGGCGAGCTGGACGCGGACACCGCTCAGGAGCGCAGCGAGCTGATCGCCCGGGAGTGGAGCGCCGCCATGCAGGACAGCAAAAATGGCAGAGTCCGGGATTTCGTGGCGGTGGGTGATGTGGACATTAAGGTCATCGGCGCGGACAATCAGGTTCTGGACGCGGAGGTTCCGGTGCGGCAAATCCTGGAACAGCTCATTGCCCGGACAGGGATCCCGCCCTTCATGCTGGGGTTGAGCTGGTCCACCACCGAACGGATGAGCGCCCAGCAGGCGGACATGCTGACCAGCGAGCTTTACGCCATCCGGCGCACCCTGGAACCTGCGCTGGAAAGGATCTGCGAATGCTGGCTCCTCCTCCACGGCTATGCGCCCCAGGTCCGCATCCAATGGGCGGAAATCAATTTGCAGGATCAGGTGGACGATGCAAAGGCGGCGCTGTATTTCCAGCAAGCCAGAAAGCTGAAGCTGGAAAATGACCGGCTGGAACAGGGCCGCATGAACATGGATGATCTTCTGGAGGTGAATGAATGAAGATTTGCAAGGAAGCAGTGACAGACACCAGCTGTCTGGTGGACGAAACCGAGCTGGGCCTCATCAACGCCCTGTCCCGCTCTCCGCTGAAGGCAGAGGAAATCTACACCTTTGCCGTCTGCCTCTGTGACAACGAGGTAGACCGGGACAACGAGCGCTTTGACATTCCCGCTTTACAGGGGCTGGCGGAGCTGTTTGTGGGCAAGGCAGGCCTCTTTGACCACCACTGGTCCGCCCAGGGCCAGACGGCCCGGATCTACCGTACCGAGCTGGTGCAGGACAAGACCCTGACCACCTCCGTCGGTGAGCCTTACACCTGCCTAAAGGCCTACGCCTATATGGTACGCACCGAGACCAACGCTGACCTGATCCGGGAGATCGAGGGCGGCATCAAAAAGGAGGTCTCCGTCTCCTGCGCTGTGGCGGACACGGTCTGCTCCATCTGCGGCAATCCCCTGGGGGACCGGGAACGCTGTGTACACACCAAGGGCCGCTGGTATGGCAATCAGCTGTGCTGCGGCATTTTGCAAAACCCCACCGATGCCTATGAGTGGAGCTTTGTGGCGGTGCCCGCTCAGCCCAAGGCGGGGGTGGTCAAGGGGTTTCGGGACAATTCCGGCTCCACCCTGAAGGGGTTTCTCTCCGGCCATCCGGAGCTACTGACCCAGCTGGAACAGCTGGAGACGGAAAGCCTGCTGGGCAGGCACTATCTGGCAGGGCTGCGTAAGGAAGTGGTCCGCTTAGGCGGCCTGGCAGAGCCGGGCTTTGACCGGGAGCTGCGCATCCGCATGGCGGAAAAGCTGGGCGAAGAGGAGCTTCTGGCCTTGAAAAAGAGCTATGAGCACCGGCTTGAGGAACGGTATCCGCCGGTTTCCCAGCTGATGAGGCCCGCTGCTCCCCAGAAGCAGGCGGACACAGACAACCCATTTCTGATTTAATTTGAGAGGAGCACTCTGTTATGAATATTGCATTTGATGGAATCCACGAAATCGTCGCCACCTTCAGCGCCGCAGACACGGTAAAGCCGGAACAGGTGGTCAAGATTTCCGACAGCGGCACTGTCTCCGCCTGCAGCGCAGGCGACGCCTTCTGCGGGCTGGCTCTGTCCGTCCGTGACGGCGCTGCCGCCGTCCAGGTGGGCGGCTTCATGGCCGTCACCTGCGCCTCCGGCTGCCCTGCTTTAGGCTACGTCACCCTGGCGGCTGATGGCAGCGGCGGCGTGAAAACCTCCGCCACCGGCACCACTGCCCTGGTGGTGGCCACGGACACCACCAATCTGACCGCAGTCATCTATCTGTAAGGAGGAAAAACGATGCCTTATACTTATGAAACTATGAAGCTGGAAAAGGGGATGTACGGCGAGGCTGGCCGTAGCTTTACCCAGGTGCTGGAAGCCCGGGATCCCTCTGAAAACTATAAAGGCACCCCCTTGGAGGGCCTGGACGCCTATCAGCGCCAGCTGAAGCGCTTTGACATCAAGGTCAAGGGAGCCGGCTCCGACACGGTGGAAAAGTTCTTCCGCACGGCGGACTCCTCCGTCCTCTTCCCGGAGTACATCGCCCGCTCCATCAAGCAGGGCATGGAGGAAAGCAACATTCTCCCCGCCATCACCGCCACCGTCACCAACTTTGACGGTATGGACTACCGCTCCATCGCCTCTATTCCCAGCGAGGACATGAAGCGCCTGAAGCGCGTGGAGGAGGGCGCGGAGATCCCCCAGACCACGGTGAAAACCCAGGAAAACCTGGTGAAGCTGCACAAGCGGGGCAGAATGCTGGTTGGCTCCTATGAGGCCATCCGCTTCCAGAAGCTGGATCTGTTCTCCGTCACCCTGCGCCAGATCGGCGCCTACATCAACCGCATGCACCTGGAGGATGCCATTGACGTCCTCATCAACGGCGACGGCAACAAGAACTCCGCTGATGCCTTTGCCATCGGTGACTCCACCATCGGCGGCACCGCCGGCACCCTGACCTATGAGGCCCTGGTGAACTTCTGGGCCCAATTCGAGCCTTATGAAATGAACACCCTGCTGGTGCCCTCCGGCGTGATGGTAAAGCTGCTTAAGCTGTCCGAATTCCAGAACCCCCTGACCGGTCTGAACTTCCAGGGCACCGGCAAGCTGACCACCCCTCTGGGCGCCACCCTGCTGCGTTCCTCCGCGGTGCCTGCCGGCAAGCTGATCGGTTTGGACCGGAATTACGCACTGGAGATGGTCCAGGGTTCCTCCGTCATGGTGGAATATGACAAGCTCATTGACCGCCAGCTGGAGCGGGCCGCCATCACCTCCATCGCCGGCTTTGCCAAGCTGTTCCAGGATGCGGGCAAGGTGCTGACCGTCTGATGAAAGAAGAGACAAGACTGCGCATTGCCGCCCTGCTCAGCACAGAGCCTTCCTTTGACATGGGGCTGCTTGCGCCGCTGTCCGAAGTATGCGCCGGGGAGCTTTCCCGGCGCATGCGGGCAGGGGCAGACCCGGAGACGGAATGCCCCGAGGTCTACGCCCTGGCGCTCAGCCTGCTGATACGGGCGGAGGGCGCAAACCCCCAGGGAATTCAGTCCCCCGACTCCTTCACCGTGGGCAGCGTATCCATCAGCGGTCCCAACACCGCAGAAGAAAACTCTGCCCTGCGCCGGCGGGCCTACCGGCTCCTGCGGGGCTATCTTCAGCCCGTGGATTTCGCGTTCCGGGGGGTACGTCCATGACAGCAGCAGAGCGCTTTTCCTTCCTGGCCCGGAAATATGGCCAGGCGGTGACCGTTCACCAGGACAACAGCCGCACCTCAGAGGGCAAAGGCTTTATCCAACCCTTCATGACCGAGAGCAAGGATTACCTGTGGCAGCAGGCCTCCAAATTGGGAACCTACAAGGGCGTCCGATTCCGGTTCTATGGGGAGGCTGGTCTGGCCTCCTCCCAGACGGACTTTGTCTGGATCAGCTGCCTGGGGCAAAACTACAACGTCCAGGAAATCCAACCCATCTACCTGGGGGAACAGCTCATGTATTGGTGGGGTGTTCTGACCGTCAAGGATAAGGAGGATGACTGCATATGACCCTCGGAGAGGTCAGGCAAAGCCTGATCGACTATCTGACCGGGCAGGGAATTCACGCCATCGGCGCCTGGAGCGGGAGCAATCGGCTCTCCCACAGCAAGGCGGTGGCGGCGGTCAGCTTAAAGGCCCTGCAGCTCGCTCCCTTGGGGCAGCAGAATTACCTGGGCACCCGATTTGACCAGGATACCGCCGCCACAGTGCAGGTTTATGGCAGGAAGCTGTCCCTGACCTTTGGTCTTGACCTGTATGCCCCCAAGGGGGAACCGGAGCTTTGCCTTTCCCTGTTTGACCAGTTGGGTCAGGTTCTCTGCAGCGGCGGACCGGACGGGCTGGTCATCGGCGGGCTGCGCTGCGGCCAGCTGAGCTATGACCCGGAATCCTCCATGCTGACCTGCACTGCCGAGCTGGACTGCCAGGCCTGGTGTTATGCCGTTCAGAAGGAGGACGGTATGCTGGTCACCGACATTATTGTGAAAGGAGAACCCAAGTTATGAGTACTTATCACGAACGCCCCGGCGTTTACTCTTCCTTTGACGCCTCATCTGTTGTCTATGGGGGCGGAACGGGCCAGACAGTGGGGGCTGTGGGCTGGGTCCCCTCCGGAACCGCAGGGGTTGCCACCCAGTTCACCTCCGCCGCAGCAGCAGAGGCCCTGTATGGGGCCAGTGTCAGCGAAATCAGCCTGGCCGAGCTGGTGCGCATGGCGCTGAGAAACGGCGCGGCCTCTGTCATCGCCGTCCCCGCCGCCGTGGGCGCCAACACCCCGGCCACCGCAGATTACACCTCCGCGCTGGCCGTGCTGGCCAACCAAGAGGACGTGTCCATCGTGATCTGTGACAGCGGCAACAGCGCCGTTCATCAGGCGATGTTGACTCACGTTACCGCCTGCTCCAATGCCCGCCTGGAGCGCATCGCCGTGGTGGCCCCGGCTGCCGGTGAGACGGTCAGTCAGCTGACAGCCCGAGCCGCAGCACTGAACAGCGAGCGCATGCTGCTGGTGGCTCCCTGCTGTGTGGACAGCAGCGGGGACGCCATGACCTGCGGCGCACTGGCCGCCGCCGCTGTGGCCGGCGCTATGGCGGCGGAGACCGACCCAGCGGTTCCTCTGGGCGGCGCTTCCCTTTCCGGTCTGACCGGATTGGAGACCGCCTATTCCGATGGGGATATCGATCTGCTGGTGCAGGGCGGCGTCACCCCGCTGGAATCGGTGGGCGGCCGCATCAGCGTGGTGCGCGGCATCACCACTCGCACCAGCACCGGCGGCGCCGCCGACTCCACCTGGCGGGAGGCCACTACCATCCGCATTGTGGACAACGTGATCCCCGCCGTGCGCAATGCCCTCCGCGCCCGCTTTCTGCGCACCAAAAACACGGTGCAGACCAGGAGCGCCATCGCCTCCCAGGTAGTCATCACCCTGGAGGACCGGCTCAGCCGCCAGATCATCGACAGCTATGACTCGGTTTCGGTCTCCGCGGACAGCGAGGACCCCACCCGCTGCCTGGTGGATTTTAACTTCGCGGTGGCCCATGGCCTGAATCAGATCCACATTGCAGCCCACATTACGGTATAAAGGAGGTCATACGCCATGAATACAGTTGGGTTTCCCACCAGCTGCGACATTTATCTGGAGGTTAACGGCAAAAAGGTGGCTGTCGTCCAGAGCTACACCGCCAAGAGCACCCGAAGCAGCATCCCGGTCCAGGCCTTCGGAGAGACCGATCCTGTGGCCACCATCGGCGGCTCGGACAGCCACACCGTGGAGCTGACCCGGCTTTATGCCACGGACGACGCCATCTCCGATGGCATCCGGTTTTACGACCTGGACGACTTTTCCCTGGTCATCTGCAAGCCCGACCGAAAGATCATTTACTCCGGCTGCCGCTGGAGCACCATCAGCGAAAGCGGCGAGCTGGGGGCCATGGTGCTGGAAAAGGTGACCCTCATTGCCGCCAAGCGAATGGAGGTTTCCGCCTGATGGAGCATCTGACTGCCAAGCTGTTTCAGCCCGTCAGAGAGGAGGAACTGACCCTGCGGGGCCAGCCCCTCCGGCTGGCGCCGCCGGCGGCAGCCGCGATTCTGGAGGCCAGAGCAGAGGCCCTAAGGATGGCGCCGAAGGAGGACGCCAGAGTGCTCTGCTCCAATGCCTGCCTGCTGGCCCGGGCGGTCCTTCGGGAGGAGGGACCGGCCTTTCGGGACGGAGCCCAGGTATTGGAGGAGCTGACCCCTGGTGAGATCGAATTTCTCTCTGACCGGCTTGCCCGGCTCTGTCAGGAGGGGGACCCGGGGGTGGAGACCCCCGGGCTTGCCGCCCAGGATTACAAGGCGGCTCTGAAGGAGGACAAAGCCGGACGGCTCCGCTGGCGGGTACAGCGGGCCTTCCACGCTCTGCCCAGTGAGGCCAGAGTGCAGGATATGAGGGAGCGGGATTATCTCTACTGCGTTTTGAATTTGATTTTGGATGAGGAGGAACGGCTGGAATCCCTCTGCCCGAATTGCAGGGCAAAGGCCACGGAAAGGCGATGCGCCTGCTGCGGGGCCCCGCTGGTTTCCTCCGACCTGGGAGAAAACCCCTCCTTCGATCAGGCCCGCTTTGACAAGCTCAGCCGGGAGGGATGGACATGACCGACCTGCTCTCCTTGCTGCTGAGACAGTCTTCCAAGGAAGGGAAGGAGGCAGCCGCTGAGAAGCTGAACGCCGCCCTTCAGGCTCAGGCCGTGCTGTCTGCCCTGCAAGCGTCCCCACCAGCCCCAGATTCTTCCTCTGCCTTTGCCGCCCTCTCCCCTGCTCCCCAGCTGGCAGAGGAATACGAGGCTCTGCGTCAGGCGGTCTCTGTTTTCCAGCCAACGGTGGCGGAAACTGCCCGCTCCGCTTCGCCGCTCGATGTCACAGCCCCATCCCAGCGCGGGCAACTCCGGTCAATGGTCGGGGAGGAACAGGGGGACAGTCCCTACCAGCGGCTGATTATCAAGGAGGGGGAGTCGGGGATTGCCATAGCCCCCGCCCAGCTGGATCGCCTGTTTCAGCGGGACGCAAGGAGATATGACAACGGATTTACGCTGTACTAATCCTGATTCTTAATTAAAAAGTTTCATGAAGAATCCCGCGTGCTGCGCACGCTGAAATTGCGCCTCATAAAAACTGAACGCGCTTCGCGCTATAAAACGGTTTTTAACCGTTTTAATAAGTTTTAGTATAA
>CAZVVH010000035.1:0-13761 GCA_964630475.1 uncultured Oscillospiraceae bacterium
AGTCCACCTGCCGGGCCATCTCCTTCAACCGCTCCTTGTGGGTAACGCCGAAGCGCTGCTCCTCGTCGATGATGAGAAGGCCCAGATCCTTGAATTTTACGTCTTTTTGCAGCAGCCGGTGGGTGCCGATGAGGATGTCCAACTGCCCGGCGGCCAGTTCCGCCAGGGTGTCCTTGATCTGCTTGGCCGTGCGGAAGCGGCTGACCATGCCGATGCGGATGGGATAGCTGGCAAACCGCTGGACGGTGGTCTGATAGTGCTGCTGGGCCAGCACGGTGGTGGGCACCAAAATGGCGGCCTGCTTGCCCTCCAGCACACACTTCATCACCGCCCGCAGGGCCACCTCCGTCTTACCGTAGCCCACATCACCGCAGAGGAGCCGGTCCATGGGAACAGGCCGCTCCATGTCCTCCTTAATCTCCGCAATGCAGCGGAGCTGATCCTCGGTCTCCTGATATTCAAAGGAGTTTTCAAACTCCTGCTGCCAGGGGTCGTCGGGATGGAAGGCATAGCCTGCTTGCCGCTGGCGCTGGGCGTAGAGCTGTACCAGGCCCTTGGCCAGATCCTGCACCGCCTTCCGGGTGCGGACCTTGGCCCGCTGCCAGTCGGAGCCGCCCAGCTTGCTCAGCTTTGTCGGCCCGCTCTCCTCGCCGGCGCCAATATATTTGCTGACCATATCCAGCTGGGTGGCCGGAACATAGAGGCAGTCCGTCCCTGCGTAGGCCAGCTTCAAATAGTCCTTGGTGACACCGTCCACCTTCATCTGCACCATTTCCACAAAGCGGCCGATGCCGTGCTGCTCATGGACTACCAGGTCTCCAGGCTTCAGATCGGTGAAGCTGTCCAGCTTCTGGCGGTTGGTGGCCCGCTTGGGGGCGGAGGCTTTCTGCTTCCTGGCAGGCAGGCCAAACCCCTCGGTCAGGACAGCAATCTTAGCCGCAGGATACTCAAAGCCTGCGGACAGGCCTCCCAGGGCAATGACGCTGCTGCCGGGCTGGGGCAGCTGGCGGAGCTGAAAATCCATGCCAATCTTCACATTTTCCTGGCGGAGAAGCTCCTCCAGGGACCTTGCCCGTATTTCGGAGATACACAGCACCACTGCGGAGGAGCCGCCGGCGGTGTAATGGTTCAGATCGCTGACGGCGGTCTCCAGGCTGACGCCGAAGGAGGGCAGCTGCCGGGCGGTGACGGTGATGGTGTCCCGCACTCTGGTGGGGTACTCGGAGACCAGGAAGGAGTCCAGATAGCAGACCGGGTGCTCCATCAGGGCATTGCCGAAGCCCTCCTGATCCAGGGTAAAGCGAGCCAGCTCTCCCCACAGGATTCCCGACTCCATCAGGCCCGTTACATCCTCCTCCATGCGCCACAGGCAGTTCTTAAAGCTCTCCCGGACCCGGGGGCTGTCACAGACGCAGATCACCCCATCCAGGGGCACATAGTCCAAAGCGGTGGCAAAGTCCGGATAGATCAGGTCCATATAGCGGTCCACGGCGGGGAAGGAGGTCATGGCCTCCAGCCGCTTTCCGTCCTCGTCCAAGGTTCGCTGAAGCTCCAACGTGCCCTTCTTCCTGGCCACCCGGAGGCGAACCCTCTCCAAATCCCCCATCAGGCCCAGCACCCCGCCGGGGGCCAGCTGGGCCAGGGTCTCAGCGGCGGGGAGAATTTCCATCTCCTCCACGTTGAAGATTCTCCGCTGGGAGGTCAGATCAAAGGCCCCCATGGAGTCAATTTCATCTCCGAAAAACTCCGCCCGGACGGGGTATTCCATGGCGGGGGAGTAGACGTCCAAAATGCCGCCCCGGAGGGCGAACTGGCCGGGGCCCTCCACCTGCTGGCAACGGGAATAGCCGTCCGCCACCAGCCGGTGGGCCACCTCATCCAGAACGTACTCACAGCCCATCTTCAAAATCAGGGCCGAATTGCGGAGAACGGCGGGGGGCATGGTGCGCTGGACCAGCCCCTCCACTGTGGCCACCACCAAGGGGGCCTCCTCGGCGGCCAGCCTCCGCAGCACAGACAGGCGCTGGTGCTCCCACTGGTGGGACACCGTGGCCGCATTGTGGAAGGTGAATTCCCGGCCGGTCAGCAGCTCCACCTCCCGGCCGGAAAAGGCAGCCAAATCCTTGCGCATGCGGCCGGCGTCGGTATCATCCGCGCAGACCACCAGCACCGGCCGCCCCCGCTCCGCCTGAATGGCGGCGGCCATATGCGCCCGGTGCACCGGGGACAGGCCGGAGACCGCCACCGGGCACCGGCCGTTTTCCATATCTGCCAGCAGTTCCCCAAACTCGGGTACGCCGTTTAAAATTTTCAGCAGGTTTTCCATGTCTGCCTCCTATCTCCGTATCACTGGAAGGTCTGCCGTTTCCCGGGCACCCCTGCCAGGCTCGCTGTTTAGAATTATTTTCTAATTATATTGATTCATGGCCCTGGAAATGTCATTTCCCGAGACAATAAACTCCACGGCCCCGGCGGCCTTGCGGATTCCCGGCTCCAGCTGAGCCTGCTCCTCCTTGGTAAACCGGCCCAGCACCCAGTCCGCCAGGTCATAATCCGGGTGGGGCTTCTGGCCCACGCCCACCTTCACCCGGGGGAACTGATCGGTTCCCAGGTGGGCGATGATATTTTTCAGGCCATTGTGGCCTCCTGCGGAGCCGGAGGGGCGCACCCGCACCTTGCCCACAGGCAGGGAAACATCGTCGCAGACCACCAGCACATGGTCCGCCGGCGTCTTGAAAAAGGAGGCCGCCTCATGGACGCACTCACCGGACAGGTTCATCAGCGTCACCGGCTTCAGCACCATGACCTTGTGGCCCTTGACCTGGCAGGTGCCGGTCAGCGCCCGGTATTTCAGGCGCTGGATGGGAATATCCCACCGCTCGCCCAGCTCATCCGCCACCATAAATCCGGTGTTGTGGCGGGTGTTCTCATATTTTTCACCGGAATTGCCCAAGCATACAATGAGCCATTCCACACGGGAAGGGGATTTCCTGAAAAAGCCCATAAAGGTCCTCCTAAACTTCATTTTAAGCTCTAAATTCGAACAGCACAAAATCCCCCGGTACACAGGTACAGGGGGTATTGGCACACGGATGGGATAAGACACGTCAGGGTTTCCGGCTTTTGTCGGAAACCCCTCAGCGGAATATCAATTACACAAACAGCTTAGAGACGGAGATCTCCTCATAGATGCGGTCGATCGCCTCGGCAAACATGTCGGCCACGGTCAGATACTTGATCTTCTTAGTGACCTTCTCCATGCCCTCCTTTTTGGGGATGGTGTCCAGGAAAATGACCTCGTCCAGGACGGAGTCCTCAATGCGCTGCAAGGCAGACCCGGAGAGGACTCCGTGGGAGGCGCAGGCGGACACGGATAGGGCGCCGCCGATCTTCACCAGGGCGTTGGCCGCATGACACAGGGAGCCGCCGGTATCCACCATATCGTCCAGCAGGATGGCATGCATACCGCGAACATCGCCGATGATGTTCATCACCTCGGAGACATTAGCCTTCTGGCGGCGCTTGTCCACAATAGCCAGGGGCAGATCCAGCTTCTGGGCAAAGGCCCGGGCACGCTTTACGGAACCAACATCGGGGGAGACCACGATGGTGTTGTCATGGATGGCGGCGTACTTCTTGGTAAAGTAATCCACAAACACGGGGGAACCCAGCAGATTATCCACGGGGATATCAAAGAAGCCCTGAATTTGGTCGGCGTGCAGATCCATGGTCAGCACACGGTCCGCGCCGGCCTCGGTAATCAGATTGGCAACCAGCTTCGCGGAGATGGGATCACGGGGCTTGCTCTTGCGATCCTGGCGGGCATAGCCGAAGTAGGGAATGACGGCAGTGATGCGACCGGCAGAGGCCCGCTTCAGGGCATCGATCATAATCAGCAGCTCCATCAGGTTGTCATTGACGGGATTGCAGGTGGACTGCACCACAAACACATCGCTGCCGCGAACGGTCTCATACAGGGAAATGCACTTCTCGCCGTCTGCGAAGGTAGATACCTCAGCAGCACCCAGCGGGATTCGCATTTTGGCGCTGATCTTCCTGGCCAGCTCCGGGTTGGCGGAGCCAGAAAAAATCTTTACATCTTTACCGTGAGAAATCATGCTTTTCCACACTCTCTTTCCTAAGTCTGTTTGGGTTCAAGTTTGTTTGCGTTAAGCTCCCGCTGCTCTCCGGGCCGGCCGCGGGCCCGGAAAAATGCAAACGCCCCGGGCAACAGCAGCGTCCGTGCTAAAACGTACAGCCTATAACCTCAGCCAGGGGCGGGAACTCTTAATAATTCAAGCACAATTATATCAGGTTCCTTGAAAAAATGCACCAAAAAATGCCAAAATTTTCCCTAAAAACGGTTTTTTTCTATTTTGTACAGTTTTTAGCGGAAAAATTTCAGGTTTTTCGTCAAATTAAAAATATTTCAGCTTCGCACCAGCTCGCCGGTATAGCCCATCGCCGTCAGTGTCTCAAAGGCCTTCCACGCCTCCGCCGGGATCTCCTGGGGCGTCTGATAACCCAACCGGGCATAAACCTGGATCCGCTGAAAGTCCCCCACAATTACGTCAATGACCCCCTTCTCGGTCAGCCCTGCGGCCACGGAGTTTTGAATATACGCCTCCAGGGTCACCTGGGGAGAGGTGATAATCAGCTCCGCCTCCGGCCAATAGACCTGCCAGGCGGCATAAATCCGCCGCTCCATAAAGGGCTTATGGACCCCCAAAATTCGCTTGCAGGGCAGGCCCAGCTCCTCCAGCCTTTTCCGGGTCAGCAGGATATTCTCCGCTGTGTTGGTGGCCTGATCCTCCAAAATAAGGTCCTCCGCCGGAACCCCCGCCGCCAGCGCAATTTTTCCGAAGCGGCTGGCCTCGCTCTCCTGCCACAGCTCCCGGGTATTCCGCCCCAGGCCGCCGGTGAAAAGCACCTTAGGCCCGTAGCCCTGGTGATACAGCTCCGCCGCCCGCAGGGGGATGTCCTCGTTGTAGTTTCCAAAGCCCACAATGCAGTCCGCCTTTTCCGGCTTCCTGTCCAGCTTCATATAATCCCAGAGGGTTTTCAGGGGAGTATAGACTTGTTGGTTCATAGGGTGCCTCCCTTATATGATTTCCAGTCCGGTCAGATATCTCCGTAACATGTCCAGGGCAGTGTGGGCGGTCATGGTGCGGACCCGGTCCCGGTCAATTCCCCGGTGGGTCTCTTTAACCCAGGTGTGTTCCCCATCGCATAGGGCCAGGAACACCGTACCGCCGGTGTGTCCAAACCCGTCCTCCTCCGGCCCAGCCAGGCCGGTGGCTGACACCGCCAGGTCACAGCCCAGCACCCGCCTGGCTCCCTGGGCCATGGCGGCGGCGGTCTCCGGGGAAACCGCGCCCACCGTGTTCAAGATCTCCGCCGGAACCCCCAGAAGGTTCCGCTTCACCTCATTGGTATAGGCCACCACGCCGCCCTTCAGCACGGCGGAGGCCCCGGGAATGTCCGTCACCCGCTTGGCGATCAGGCCTCCGGTGCAGGATTCGGCGGTTCCTATGGTCAGGCCCTGCCCGGTCAGCAGTCCCACTACCCGCTCCTCCAGGGAGGACACGTCCACGCCGTAGATGAAATCCCCCAGCGTTTCCCGCACCTCGGCCTCCAAAGGATCCAGCATGGCCTGCCCGGCCTCCCTGCTCTCCGCCTTGGCGGTCAGGCGCAGCTCCACCTCGCCGCTTTTGGCATAGGGGGCCAGGGTGGGGTTATGCAGCTCCAGCATACGCTGACGCAGGAGGGTCTCCACCGCGGACTCCCCCATGCCGAAGATCTTTACTGTGCGGGAGACAATGACGCCGTCCTTTCCGGCGGCCAGCCAGGGGACCACCCGGTACCGCATCATGGCCTCGCATTCCCG
Organism: uncultured Oscillospiraceae bacterium; assembly: GCA_964630475.1. Classification (GTDB taxonomy): domain Bacteria; phylum Bacillota; class Clostridia; order Oscillospirales; family Oscillospiraceae; genus JAJQBJ01. The sequence goes on from CAZVVH010000035.1 coordinate 5,888, forward strand.
GGGAACCCCGGGGAGCATAAACACCCGCACCCCCTCCGCCTCGAAGGTACAGCCCGGAGCGGTGCCCCAGTCGTTGACCAGCACTTCACTGCCCTCCGGCAGCCAGGCCTGGGCCAGGTTGCTCTCCGGCATGGGGCCGCCGTGGAGCCGGGTCTCATAGAAGCGGCGGATTTGCTCCGCGCATTCCGGGTAGAACACCAGCGGGCGTCCAAAGGCCTCTGCCAGCACCTGCTTGGTCAGGTCGTCACAGGTGGGGCCAAGCCCGCCAGTGGTGATGATAATATTCGCCCGGCCCTTGGCGATCTCCACCGCCGCCCTGGCCCGCTGGGGGTTGTCTCCCACCACCGTGTGGTAATAAACGTTGATCCCCAAGCCGGACAACATCTGAGAAATCATCTGTGCGTCGGTATTGGCAATGGATCCCAGCAGCAGCTCGGTGCCCACCGAGATCAGTTCCGCTGTATCAGACATAAAGCCTCCCCCTTTCAGGAAAACGTCAATTTTTTCTGTATGGATACCATCCATGGGACTCCCATGATCTTCCTGTTATTATACGGATTTTACCCTCTTTTTACAAGATGCTTCCACGGAGACAGGGGCCGTACATTAATCGAAAGCTGGACTTTTTCCGGTTCCGGCCCGGAATCCCTGCACATCCCGGCCAGCGTCACCTGCGTTGCATGGGTCGCATTCCGCAGCTGTGAAGCCCTGGAGTATGTGGAGATTAATGACTAACCATCATCTGCTCCGGCGCTTTTCAGGGATGCACCAATCTGGCCAGGGTCTATCTGGGCGAGGACGTCAACTGAACAACCGATTCCCCAAATGCAAGCTGCCCGGCCAAAGGCCGGGCAGCCCGTCTGTAGAAAAAGACACTTTTGAAAATTTGGTCTGCAAGAGCCTCGCAGAGTTCCGTCAGCAAGCTGACGGAACCAAGTGAAATCATAATGGGGCTGTAACCGTCGCCTAGGGGGACAATCCCCAATCCTGTTTCCCGATGAAATGCTTTCCTCGGGAAACCCGTGTGCTTCGCACGGCGCCGCCCAAAGCCTCTCCTGTGCAAGGGAAGGTGGGTTTTGCTTTGCAAAACCCGGAGGGGTTGTTTTCACGCCGCTCAATCCCCGAATGGTCACAAAAAAGCAACAGAGGCGGTCTCTCCTTTTGGTGAGACAGCCTCCTTCTTTGTATTGTTGAGTGGGACAAGCCTCTGTCAGGGCGCGTCCTCCACCGTAACAGTGATGACCTCTACGCCCTCCAGGGCTTTCCCCATCAGGCCCTCCACATCCAGGGCCTGTTCCGCCTCCTCCAGCTCCGCCGCATTGGGCTTGGTCTTGGGATGGCGGGGGGTGAACACGGTGCAGCAGTCCTCATAGGGGAGAATGGAGGTGTCGAAGGTACCGATCTTCCGGGCAATGCGGATGATCTCCTCCTTATCCATGCCAACCACCGGGCGAAGCACCGGCAGGGACACCACCGCCCCGGTGACATTCATGGCTTCCAGGGTCTGGCTTGCCACCTGGCCCAGGCATTCGCCGGTGACCAGGGCCTTACAGCCGGTCTGCTCCGCCACCGCCTGGCTCAGGCGCATCATAAAGCGGCGCATAATCAGGGTGAAGAGCACATCCGGGCATTTGCGGCGGATCTCCTCCTGGATTTCCGTAAAGGGAACCACATGGATTTTCATCTTGCCGCAATAACGGGTCAGCTCCCGGGCCAGCTGGATCACCTTTTCCTTGGCCTCCAGGGAGGTATAGGGATAGCTGAAGAAGTGGATCAGCTCCAGGTTGATTCCCCGCTTGGCAATCATATAGCAGGCCACGGGGGAATCAATACCGCCGGACAGCAGGGCAGCCGCCTTGCCGTTGATGCCCACGGGCAGGCCGCCGGCGCCAGGCACCGGGGCGGCGTGGACATAGCCCGCCAAATCCCGGACCTCCAGGTGAACCACCAGCTCCGGATTGTGTACATCCACCTCCAGGTTGGGGAAGGCCTCCTGCAGCTCGCCGCCCACGTACTGGCTCAGCTCGATGGAGGTCATGGGGAAGGCCTTGTCCGCCCGCTTGGACTCCACCTTGAAGGAACGGGCGGCGGACAACTGATCCGCCAGATACTCCTTGGCGCAGGCCGCGAAGGCGTCCTTGTCCTTGGGGCAGGCTTTGGCCCGGGACAGGCCCACGATGCCAAAGACCACCTTCAGGGCATCAAAGGCGGCGTCGATGTCGCAGTCCTCCCTTTCCGGCTCCACGTAGATGGTGGACTGCTTGGAGTACACCTTGAACTTGCCGCAGAACTTGACCCGGCGTTTGACAATCTTCAGCAGGCGCTCTTCAAAATTCCGGCGGTTCAAGCCCTTTAAGACCATCTCGCCCAGTTTGCAAAGGATGATTTCTTCCATGATGTTTCCTCACTATACTATAACTTGATATATGAAAAAGAGCAGCCTCACCCCTTGGGGTGATCCTTAAAATAATCTTTCAGCACTTGGAGGCTCTCCTCCCGGAGCACGCCCTCCGTCACCTGGGGCTTGTGGAAAGAGTTTTCAAAGACCATCCGGCTGCAGTCGCAGCCCTCATTGCCCAAAAGCTCCTCCAGGTCCCGGTTGCTGGCTCCGTAGACCAGCCGCCCCAGCCTGGTCCAAACCATGGCCCCGCTACACATGAAGCAAGGCTCACAGCTGGAGTATAGGGTGTAATCCGACAGGTTGGTGATCCCCGTCTCCCCGCAGAAGCGGCGGAGCAGCCCCAGCTCTCCGTGGAAAGTGGGGTCGTGCCCGGTGTAAATCTGATTCTCATTGGTAAAGACCACTTCTCCGTCCTTGACCAGCACCGCGCCGAATGGCTCGTTGCCATGGGCCACGGCCTGACGGGAAAGGTCAATGGCTTGTCTCATAAAAGCAAGATCGTTCATTGGTCCCTCCATAGGATTTATCGTTTCAGGCTCTCCGCCGTGCGGTACTGGATGGCCTCGGCCAGGTGGACGGCTGCGATGGCGTCTTCCCCGTCCAGGTCAGCAATCGTGCGGGCCACTCGGAGAATTTTATCGTAGCTGCGGGCGGTCAGGCCCATCCGCTCGAAGGCCGTCTTCATCATGGCGGTGCCCGCCTGATCCAGCTGGCAATATTTCGCCAGCTCCGCCTGATTCATATAGGCGTTGCAGAGAACTCCCTCCGGGCCAAACCGGGCCTGCTGACGTGCCCGGGCCTGGTTGACCCGCTGACGGATGGCGGCGGAGGACTCCCCGCCGCTCCGCTGGGACAGCTCCTCAAATTCCAGGGCCTGCACATCCACCTTGATATCAATCCGGTCCAGCAAAGGCCCGGACAGGCGGGACAAGTACTTCTCCACGCTCTTGAAGGAGCAGGTGCAGCGCCCGGAGGGGTGCCCGTACCAGCCGCACTTACAGGGGTTCATGGCGCAGACCAGCATAAACCGGCTGGGGTAGACCACGGAACCGGAGACCCGGGAGATCTGCACCTTTCCGTCCTCCAGGGGCTGGCGCAGCACCTCCAGGGCGTCCTTGTCAAACTCGGGCAGCTCGTCCAGAAAGAGGACACCGTTGTGGGCCATGGAGATCTCGCCGGGGCGGGGGATAGAGCCTCCCCCCGCCAGACCGCTGGCTGAAATGGTATGGTGGGGCGCCCGGAAGGGCCGTCGGGTCAGCATCGGCTCCTCGGGGGAGAGCATACCGGAGACGGAGTGCAGCTCCGTGGCCTCCAGGGCTTCTCTCCAGGTCATCTCGGGCAGGATGGAGGGAATCCGCTTGGCCAGCATGGACTTGCCCGCGCCCGGAGGGCCTACCATTAAAATGTTGTGGCCTCCGGCGGCGGCGATTTCCAAGGCCCGTTTCGCCTGCTCCTGGCCCTTTACGTCTCCGAAGTCCAGCTCCGCCACCTGGGCGGGCTTGGGCGTCCAAGGGGTCGCGGGCTTCATGGGCTGCTCCCCGCTGAGGTGCTGGGTCAATTCCAACACATTGGTGACGCCATAGACGGTAAGCCCCTGGGCCAGCGTGGCCTCAGCGGCGTTCTCCGCCGGCACATAGATGGTGGAAAACCCGCCCCGCTGGGCAGCCAAGGCCATGGGAAGAACCCCCCGGACGGGGCGCAGCTTGCCGGACAGGCTCAGCTCCCCTAAAAAAACACTGTCCCCAGGGGGCAGGCCGGTCTGTCCGCTGGCGGCCAGCAGGCCGATAAGGATGGGCAGGTCATAGACCGTCCCCTCCTTCCGCCGGTCCGCCGGGGCCAGGTTGGCGGTGATCCTGCTGACCGGGAAGGTGTAGCCGGAATCCCGAATGGCAGAGCGAACCCGCTCCCGGGATTCCTTCACCGCCGCGTCGGGCAGTCCCACCACCTCAAAGGCGGGCATTCCCCGGCTGACGCAGCACTCCACCTGCACCAGATAGCCCTCCACACCGTAGAGGCCCGCCGACGTCACTGTCACAACCATGTCTGTTTCACTCCATTATCTGCGATTTTCATACTGGATCTCATATTCCGCCATGGGGGTATATTGGGCAGCCAGCTTGACCACCACTGCGCCGTCAACGATTGCAACGCTGCCGTCGCTGGGGTACAGGGCCATCTCCTGAAATGCCTGGCTGTCGGACATAGCGATCATGTCCGCCTCCCCGGGCCGCTGCCAGGGGACGTTCAACCAGTCGTTCAGATAATCATAGACATGCTTTGTCAGGGGAAGCACCGTGTCGGACAGGCAGCTGTAATGCTCCACCAGCGTATAGCCCTCCACCTGGGAATAGTAAACGCTTTGGGGCATGGGTCCAATGATATAGACCTCCATTCCCTGCTCATAGCCCTCCAGGGATTCCACCCGCTCCACCAGCCGGGTGCAGAAGCTCTCAGAGGCCCGGTTCGCGGTTTCTGAGCTGCTGTAAACCGTGTTGTCGATCTGCATGGAGGACAGCACCGTCAGGGCCAGGGCCAGGGCGAACACGCCCCGGACTCCCCGGAGCCACAGCTTTCCGGCCTCCATATTCCAGTCCAGAAGCACCACCAGCAGCACATAGTAAAACACAAAGGCATAGCGGGTGATGGGGGTGGAGCTGGTATTGGGGTTAATGACCCGGGTAAAGTGGCAGGCGATGGGAAGGAGGGCCACAAGCACCGCCAGCAGTACCACCTTCACTGGCTTCCGATAGAGCCTGCGCAAAAGGATCTGCCGCACCAGCAGGGCCAGCCCCGCCAGGGTGAGGATAAGGTTCAGGGTTACGGTGGTCCGTGTGGTATAGGGACTGACCTCCCTGGGCGTGAACAAATCATCCCAAAACTCCTCCGCAGCGGTCCGGAGAATATGGGGCAGCTCCGCCACAGGATAGCTCCCCATGGTGGAATCCATGCCCAGGTAGGAGATCAGCTCCAGATCCTTCACCGCCAGGGCGATTTTCAGGATAACCAGATAGAGCACCAGCCCCAAAAGGAGAAACCCGATGTAGCGGAAGCCCTGGAAAAAGATCTCCTTTACGCCGGACTGGGATCTTGCCCCGTAAACGAACACCGCCAGAAGGGACAGGGCAATCGCCGCCGCCAGGTAGGACTGATAGATTCCCATGGAAAAGGCCAGCAGCACGCCCCCTGCCAAAAATCCAAAGCGGTACCGCTGGGTGAGCCAAACGCCCCCCACTGCCAGCAGCAGGGCCAAGAAATAGGCAGAGGCGGTAAAGATATAGAGGTAGGTATAGGCCACAGAGGGAAACACGACCATCAGGACCCCCACCGCCGCGGAGAGAACCCGGCTTTCCATCCGGAGCACCCGAACCACCACCGCCGCCGCCAGGGCCAGCAGCAGCACGGACAAGAACCCGATCAGCGCCGGCGCCTCCAAAAAACGGTTGAGGCAGGAGGCATAGTGTAAAAACCAGCGGCCGGAAATCGTGGCCTGCTGGGTATCATAGATCCGGCGAATCCCATCCGAATTGGGAATCAGATTGGTAAACACGTACAAATGTGTCAGATAGCCTGCCGCAAAGCAAGCAAAAAACGCGGCCTTGGCCTGGGCAGAGATTTTATGCCAAACCGCCAGCAGCCAAGCCTCCGGACCCAGCTGGCCCCCGGATGCCCTTTTCCCCATTCCCTGCACTTCCTCCCTTCTGAAAGCCGGTTCAAGCAGAACGCTTCACGCGCCTGGCGTGCAGCGCAAGCTATACAAAACAATGCCGGCAAACTGCCCGCATATATCAGTATTATATAGTATTTTGCACCGGATTGCAAGGATAAGAAGCCTGCCCCGTTTCGGAACCGGCTTCTTTTTTGCGCTTTATCGCTTTAAATTGGCATAACGTCACAAAAACCAAAAATGTGGAATCGGTTTTAGTTGTGAATCACCTAAATTTCCTGAAAACTCTAAAGATTTTGTTTACAATTCTGTGAAAACCTGATAATATGTAAAAAGCAACGATGAGTTTTTGAATCGTGCAGTTTTGGAATTCTGAGGCAGGACCACCTGCCCAAACTAAGGAGGAGAACAAATCATGGCTCGCAAATTGAAAACCATGGACGGCAACACTGCCGCCGCTACCGTATCCTATGCGTTTACGGAAGTTGCTGCAATCTACCCGATTACGCCGTCCTCCGTCATGGCTGAGCTGACTGATGAATGGGCTGCTCACGGCCTGAAGAATATCTTCGGCCAGACGGTTAAGATTGCAGAAATGCAGTCCGAAGGCGGCGCCGCCGGCGCTGTCCACGGGTCCATCACCGCCGGTGCCCTGACCACTACCTACACCGCATCTCAGGGTCTGCTGCTGATGATCCCCAATATGTACAAGATCGCTGGCGAGCTGATGCCCGGTGTCATCAATGTCTCTGCCCGTGCTCTGGCCACCCACGCGCTGTCCATCTTCGGCGACCATTCCGATGTGATGGCCTGCCGTCAGACCGGCTATGCAATGATCGCTTCCACCAGTCCCCAGGAGGCAATGGATTTGGGCGCCGTGGCCCATCTGGCCACCATCAAGGGCTGCATCCCCATCATCCACTTCTTTGACGGCTTCCGCACCTCTCATGAAATCCGCAAGGTCGCCGTTTGGGATTACAAGGATCTGGCCGACATGACCGACTGGGAGGCCGTTGAGCGCTTCCGTGCCCGTGCCCTGAACCCCGAGCATCCCGTGATGCGCGGCTCCAGCCAGAACCCCGACATCTTCTTCCAGACCCGCGAGGCCGCCAACAAGTATTATGACGCCTTCCCCGATGTGGTCCAGGGCTGCATGGATCAGGTCAACGAGAAGATCGGCACCAACTATAAGCTGTTCAACTATTACGGCGCTCCCGACGCTGAGACCGTCATGGTGGCCATGGGCTCCCTGTGCGACGCCGCCGAGGAGACCATCGACTATCTGACCGCCCGCGGCGAGAAGGTGGGTCTGATTAAGGTTCGCCTGTACCGTCCCTTTGCTTCCGCCAAGTTCGTGGAAGCCATCCCCGCCACCTGTAAGTCCCTGGTGGTCATGGACCGCTGCAAGGAGCCTGGCGCTCCCGGCGAGCCTCTCTATCTGGACGTATGTTCCGCAATCCGCGGCTCCGCCTTCGCCGGCATCAAGGTCTGCGGCGGCCGCTATGGTCTTGGCTCCAAGGATACCACTCCCGGCGGCGTGATCTCCGCCTTTAAGAACGGCCAGGCTGAGAAGCCCCTCAACGGCTTCACCATCAACATGGTGGACGACGTCACCAACCTGTCCCTGCCTGTGGAGGAGGAGCCTGATGTCACTCCCGCCGGCACCACCTCCTGCAAGTTCTGGGGCCTTGGCTCCGACGGTACCGTGGGCGCCAATAAGAACTCCATCAAGATCATCGGCGACCACACCGATCTGAAGGTTCAGGCTTACTTCCAGTACGACTCCAAGAAGTCCGGCGGCCTGACCAT
>CAZVVH010000036.1:0-13640 GCA_964630475.1 uncultured Oscillospiraceae bacterium
CCAATCCCCTCATTCAAAGAGAGGACGCGGGTGGCGCCGTGGGCGCAGGCTCGGACGCAGGCGCCACAGGCGATGCAGCGCTCGGGATGATAGACCATCTTGGGGGAGCCAATGATGCCAAAGTCACACATATGTGCCTTGTTGCAGTCGTTGGGGCAACCGGAGATGTTGATCTTGATGTGATAGTGGCTGGGGAAGATGATCGGCTCGATCTCCCGGGCCAGCTCAAAGGTGTTGATATTGCCGCAGATGCAGTGATAGTTGCCGATGCAGGCGGAGATATTTCTGGCGCCGATGGTGGGATAGCCGCTCTTGGGGTCCCAGAGCTGAGGCTCATGGGCCACGGCGTCCATGTTGACACTGCAAAGCTCTGCGTCCACTTCCTTGATGTACTGTTCCAGATACTCGTTGACCGCAGGGATATTCTCGTACTTGATGCCGGTGATATCGAAGGTCTGACGGGTGCCGAAATGGAAGTTGCCGTCGCCCCAGGTCTGCGCGATATGCTGGACGGTAGACAGGTATTTTGCGTTGACCATGCCGCCGGGCACGCGCATCTGCAGCATGAAAACGCCGGGAACCTTGGACTGACGGAAGCAGTTCAGTCTTAATTTCTTAATGTTAATATCCTGATTCATAAGTCAAGTCCTCCTTTCTCAGTCCACAAGATTCTTGGCCTTGGTGTAGGGGAACACAGGGCCGTCCAGACAGACATAGGTCTCGTCGATCCGGCAGTGGCCGCACTTGCCGATGGCGCAGGACATCTTGCGTTCAAAGCTCATCCAGATATTCTCCTCCCCGGCGCCGCACTTCAGCAGCTCCAGGCCGGTGAACTTCATCATGGGAGGAGGCCCGACCACCACCACGGCGTAGTTGCCGTCAAACCGGTCAAAGGGGATCTCCTTGATAAAGGTGGTGACAAAGCCGGTGCGCCAGCCCTCCTTGGGGTCGGTGTCCAGGGCATAGATGGTGTTGAACTTGGTTTTCCAGGTTTCCAGCTCGGGCTTGAACATGATGCCTGCCTCATTCTTGAAGCCGGAGATCAGGGTTACGCTTTCGGTGGGGATGGTGCCGTTAAAGAACTGGTTCAGCATGGCGCGGACAGGAGCCAGGCCAGTGCCGCCGGTGACCACCACCATATGCTTGTCGGCAAATTGCTCCAGAGGCCAGCCCTTGCCGTAGGGCCCGCGGAGAAACAGATTCTCGCCGGGAATCTTGGTGAAGATTTCATTGGTGACCTTGCCCACGTTGCGGATGGTGAACTCCAACCAGTCCTCGCCATATGCGGAGACGGAAATGGGGGCCTCACCGATCTTGGGGATGGACAGCTGCATAAACTGACCGGGCTGGGGCTTGGCATCAGACTTCACGCGGAAGGTCCATTCGTGCTCGGTCTCCTGGTTGACGGACAGAATTTCACAGGCCTGAGGCTGTAAAGGATTATACATGTGATTCACCTCTCCTTACTTACCCAACTGGGCGCGGATCTCATCCACAGCTGCGTTCATCTTATTGACCGTTGCAGAGATGGAGATCATTTCGGGGCAGCGATGGGTGCAGCGGCCGCAGCCCACACACATATGGCCCTCGTGGAACCTTGCGTCATAATCACGGAACTTGTGCAGCATCTTATAGCGCATGCGGTCGCCGGCGGTGGCGCGCATTTCCCGCTGGCCTGCCATCTGGTCATAGCCGGCGATCTGGCAGGAGGCAGTGACGCGGCGGCGCTCACCCACGTTGGGGTTGTCGCCATAAATGATGTCCCGGGTGGTGAAGCAGGTGCAGGTGGAGCAGGCCACGGTGCAGCTGCCGCAGGAGATGCAGCGGCCGTCGAATTCCCGCCACATGGGGTGTTTTTTCAGTGCGTTGAGAACCTCAATGCTGTCGATGACGGGAGGATTGACCTTCAGTTCGTTCTCCTCTACAAAAGCGGGGGTGTACTCCTTTGCCTCACAGCTCTCAAAGTAGGGGACAAATGCGTCCTCCTTCACGCTGACCTGAATGCCGCCGTCCTCAAAGCGGAAGGCCATGCAGTAATCATCGGTCTTGTTGGTGCCCATGGAGCAGCAGAAGCAGGTATCGTCTCCGCCGTCGCATTCCATGAGGACGAACTTCACCAGTTCGCGCATGCGGGTATAATACATGTCCGCAAAGCCGCCGTTGCCTGCAAAGATGCGGGCCTGAACCTTCTGGGCGTTGATGTCGCAGGGGCGGGCCAGAAGCAGGATCGGCTTCCTGGGCGCCTTGCTGGCCCGATATTCATCTTCGGTGAAGTAGAAGATGGACTCCTGAATGGGGTTGATGACCTCTTTGGCAGGATAGTCAGACTTCTGCAAATACTCGATCTCCTCCACAGAGGTGATCTCAGCGTAGCGGATAATGTCGGTGTCTGAGTAGCGGCCCTGCTTGGGGAAGCGTTTGGGCGCATACACGGAATAGGTTTTTCTCAACTGGGACAAAACTTTATTTGCCTTGGCAGTTGGCACAAAATAACCCATATGGGCAACCTCCTTTTGCAATGATTTCTCTCAAACTCTGTCGAAACGCATATTTCGACCTTTAACTAAGTATACCATACTTAGAAAGCGGACGGCAATAGACAGATTTTATGGCACTTATCAAAAAAATATATAGAGCGGAGCGGCCCCGGGGCCCGGATCCAGGGGAGAGGCGGGGCTGTTCCGGCGGAGCTTAGGGATCTGAGATGATGTCGTCAAAGGAGTTGACCAGCAGCTGGATGGAGGGGTTCCGGCTGAACCGGTTCCAGGCCAGAACATGGGTCAGCTCCGCGCCGGGGTCGGGGATTTCCAGACACATGGTGCCGGAATAGTGATGCTGCCGGATATAATTCCCGGGGAGGGGAATGACTCCCTTTCCTGCCTGCATCTGGATAAAGGAGACGGGGATGGAGTCCACTGTGATGATGGTGGGGGTGATGCCCAGGTTATCCAGGCATTTTGCCACCCGGCTTTGCCCTCTGGGCCGGTCCTCGGCCAGGAGCAAGCTGAATTTTTGAAAGACGTCCTCCAAGCTGTGAACCTCCGGATCGTACTTGCAGAGCAGCTTCAGTCGATCCTGATGCACCGGCTTGCAGGTCAGCAGAGAGGGCAGGGTCTTATTGTGGTGAAGAATGAGGAAGGCTGCATCCAGCTTTTCATCCAGTAAATCCTGAACGCATTTGTCATAGTCCAACTGGCGCATCTGTACAGGGATATCCGGATGGTTGATCTCAAATTCCGCAACCAGCTGGGTGACGCCGGTGAATTCAAAGTGGTCCTCGGTTTTGTCCAGGCCGATGGACAGCGGGGCGATGGATTCTGTTTCCGGAAATCCGTCCTGGGCGGCCAGATGGATATCTTGGGCGGCATCCAGCACCCGCCTGGCCATAGGGAGGAGGGCACCGCCGGCAGGGGTGAGGAAAACCTTTCGCCGGTCTCGGATAAACAGGGAGGTACCAAACTCCTTTTCCAGCTCTGCGATCTGGTAGCTTAAAGCAGGCTGGGATACATATAGCTTTTCAGCGGCTCGGCTGAAATTCAGGCATTCAGCAACGGCGACAAAATATTGAAGCTGTTTCAGTTCCAAATCAATCCCTCTCAAAAATCAGACAAAATAATGGATAAAACAACAAAAAACATGATCATATTATATCAATATGATGAAAAAAATTCAACAAGTATTTTGCACCGCCGAAAAATATGAAAAAACTCAGGGAAATTCAAAATGATTCCCGTTTCCGGGGAGGCGGTTTTGGATATAATGGAATCTATTAGCGTGCCGGATAGAGAGGGTTGTGCAGAAGAAACTGCATTTCATAAGAATTTTAAATAAGAGAAATTCAGAATCAATATTTCACATTTTGTTCACAACCTGATATATTACCCTTAGAATCAACAAAAAAACGTGAGAAGTCTGAATTTTATCTGTATATTCTGTGAGAAAGTAAAGGAGAGAATTGTATGAATCAAGATTATCCGCATATTTTCCAACCGCTGACCATTGGAAATGTAACCTTCAAGAACCGGGTTTTCTCGGCGCCCTCCATGGGGCACATGATGCAGAACAACGCGCCCACCTATCCCGAGCCGGCCATGATTAAGAATTATCTGGAAAAGGCGAAGGGCGGCGTGGCCCAGGTGGAATGCGGCGGCCAGCAGGTGAACCAGCCTGGCAAGAATCCCATTCACTCCAACTTCGACATTGAAGATCCCACCGGCTGGAGAAATTTTATCCACTTTACCGATGCGATCCACTTTTATGACTGCAAGGCCTCCTATGAGCTGATCCACTTCGGCGGCGAGGGCGAGTACACCGAGGAGGCCAAAAAGGGGATTATCTACGGCGTTGACGACTTTATCCGGGAGTCCGACGGGCTTCATTTCCATGAGATGCCCGAGGAGGAGATGGAGAAGCTGGCAAACCGCTATGCGGATCTGGCTGAGTGTATTAAGTTCTGCGGCTTTGATACCCTGCTGATCCACGGCGGCCACGGAACCCTCCTCCAGGAGTTCCTCTCTCCCCGCTCCAACCACCGCAAGGACAAGTACGGCGGCTCCATTGAGAACCGGGCCCGCTTCCCCATGATGGTGCTGGACCGGATCCGGCAGCGGGTGGGCCGTGATCTGCTCATCGAGTATCGCATTTCCGGCTCCGAGTGTGTGCCCGGCGGCTTCGAGATTGACGAGTGCATCGAGTTCTTCAAGCTGATTCAGGACAAGATTGACATTGCCCACATCTCCGCGGGCGTCGTCCGGGAACCCCGTCTCCGGGCCATCACCCATCCCTCCGGCTTCCTGCCCCCTGCCTGCAATATTTATCTGGCAGAGGCGGTGAAGAATTGCCCCGATATTCACATTCCCGTTTTGGGCCTGGGCGCTTTCCAGGATCCCCAGGACATTGATGACGCTCTGGCGGCGGGAAAGGCAGACATCATCGCAATGGCCCGGGGCCTGATTGCGGATCCCCAGGTGGTGCGCAAGGCAAAGCAGGGGAGACCGGGAGATATCGTGCCCTGCATCAAGTGCTTCCGCTGCCTGGATGAGTTCAAGCTGACCCATCAGTATGTCTGCTCCGTAAACCCCTGCGCAGGCCGGGAGGATTTCACCGACATGATGATCCCCAAGACCTGGAAAAAGCAGAACGTGGCCATCATCGGCGGCGGCCCCGCCGGCATGGAGACTGCCATTGAGGCCTCCGGCCGGGGCCATCAGGTCACCATTTTCGAGAAGGAGCCTGTCCTGGGCGGCCAGCTGAAGGACGCTGCGTTCATGTCCTTTAAGTATGACCTGCTAAAGTTTGAAAAGTACCTGATCCGCCATGTCCAGAATGACCCCAATATTAAGGTTATCACCGGCGTCACCGCCACCCCTGAGATGATCGCCTCCATGGGCTTTGACACAGTTGTGGCGGCCACCGGCGCAACGCCTCTGGTGCCCAACTCCATCCCCGGCATCCACGGCGAGAACGTGATGACCGCTGGCGAGTCTTTCTTCTCCGGCAGGCCTGTGGGCCAGCGGCTGGTGGTCATCGGCGGCGGCCAGGTGGGCTGCGAAACCGGCGTCCATTACGGCTCCAAGGGCCATGAGGTCACCATCCTGGAAATGAAGGACAGCCTGTGTCCCGATGCCACCCGCACCTACCGGGAAGAGCTGCAGGGCCAGGTGGGCGACCACTGCAAGGCGGCGATCACCGGCGGCACCTGCACCGGCATCACCACCGAGGGCGTTTCCTATCGGGATCAGGCCGGTGAGGAGCACTTCATTCCCGCGGACACCGTGATCCTGGCCATGGGCATGAAGCCCGCCCGGGCAGAGGCAGAGTCCTTCCGGGATTGTGCCCAGACCTTCCGGGCCATTGGCGACTGCGTGAAGGTGGGCAATGTGCAGAAGGCCATTCGCGCCGGCTTCGATGCTGCCATGTGTTTGGGTTGGTAAGTAGCCTTCGTTGATTGAAAACATGGAAAGGTGAAATTGCGATATGAAGAAAACATTCGACAAGGTAGACAGCGTAATTTATAGAATCCTGCGCTATATCTCCTATGCCGCAACCTTCTTCCTCTTTGTCACCATGATGATCGCAGTCATCAACGTGATTCTGGAGAAGCTGCATAAGCTGGGAGCTCCGGTCTCCGGCATCTCTGATACCGTGAACTGGATTAAGTATATGAACGTCTGTGTGGTATACCTCTGCACCGCGTACATCACCCTGGAGCGGGGCCACAGCGGCATCGACCTGTTGACCCGTCACTATCCCAAGGTGGTACAGAAGATCCTGAGCATGGTGGCCTATCTGGCCGGCGGCGTTGTCATCGCTTACATCTCCTATCTGGGCTATACCAAGGTCTTTGCGGGCCAGATTGCCAACAACGCCCGCATCAATGATACGCTGGCAACCTCCTTCCCCCAGTGGCCCTTCGGCCTGGTCTACTTCGTGGGCATGGGACTGCTGTCCCTCTCCTGCTTCTGGGCATTTCTCCGGGTTTGCTTCGGCAAAAAGCCTGCCCAAGAGGCGGTTGACCCCGAAGAGGCCAATGCGGAGATCAGAGCTGCAGATGCGGCGGCTGAGAAAGAAAAGGAGGATCACGCATGAACAGCGCATTAATTGGTATTATTTGCTTCCTGCTGATGCTGGTACTGGTGTTCCATGGCTTCCCCATTGCCATTGCCATGTTCCTGACCTCCGGCTTCGGCTTCCTGTGGCTCAAGAATTGGAACTTTGCCATCCTGAGCACCCAGTTCGGCAACACGTTCTTCAGTACAAGTGCGTCCTATGAGTTTGCTGTGCTCCCTCTGTTCATTCTATTGGGAACCTTGGCGGGCGTTACAGGAATTGCGGAACAAGCCTTTGATGCCATCCACACCTGGCTGGGCCGCATCAAGGGCGGCACCCTGTTTACTGTTATTGTGGCCAACGGCATCTACGGCGCCTGTGCCGCAAACTCCTCTGCGGGCACCATCATCTTCTCCCGCCTGGCATCTCCCTCTCTGAAGAAGGAGGGCTATGACGAGACCCTGTCCTTGGGCGTCCTTTGCTCCTCCGGCTCTCTGGCCTCGCTGATCCCGCCTTCCCAGGCCATCCTGACCATCTGCCTGGTGGCTCCTGCCTGCACCTATGCGGGCAAGACGGTCAACATGTCCCTGGGCACCGGCCTGATGAGCGGCATCGTCCCCGGCATCATCCTGATCGTTCTGCTCTGCATTTTCGTCCGCTTCTATGGCTTTGTGAAGAAGGGCACTGTGCCCAACCCCGCCTCTGAGAAGATTCCCTTTGTGGAAAAGCTCAAAACCCTGAAGCTGCTGATCCCCATCCTGGTGGTTTTCGTCGTGATGATCGGCGGCGCGTCCCTGGGCTGGTTCTCCACCACTGTGGGCGGCGCCATCGGCGCCTTCGTGGTCGTGATCTATTCTCTGGTCAAGCGGGTCCCCCTGAAAAAGGTTTGGGAGTGCTTCTGGGAATCCTGCCTGATGCAGGGCTCGATCTTCATCATCATTGTGGCGGGGAACTGCTTCTCCAAGTTCATTGCCTCCTCCGGCCTGACCACCTTCCTGGGGGAAGCGGTCAGTAAGATGAGCGCGCCTCCCATCATCATGTTCGCCATCGTCATGGTGTTCTACCTGATCGGCGGCGCCGTGATGAACGTGGTTCCCCTGATTATCTGCACCTGCTCCATCGTGTTCGCCGTCCTGGTGGATGGCTGCGGCTATCATCCCTATGTGGTGATGATCGCCCTGGTTCTTCTGGTCGAGGTGGCCCAACTGACCCCTCCCATCGGCATGGGTACTTATATCGTTGCGAATGCCCTGAGAATGGACCCCATGAAGATCTTCAAGGCGGTTGTCCCGTTCTTCGTTGTGCTGTTCCTGTACACCTTTGTGCTGGCGCTGGTGCCCCAGCTGGTCACCGGCCTGCCTCACCTGATGGGTATCCTGTCGTATTGACGGGGAAACCTGTAAAATCGCGCAATGTGTCAGATCCGGCTTACGCCGTATATTAAAAGTATTTAGGAGGAAATGAAAATGAAAAAACTGTTTGCCCTGATGCTGGCGCTTTCTATGGCGCTGAGTCTGGCTGCCTGCGGAGGCTCCAGCTCCGACAGCAGCGAACCTGCCGAGTCCCCCGCTGGGGAAACGCCCGCCGAAGCCTCCGGCGCCGGGAGCGCGGAGGAGGAGACTTCCGGCGAGTATGCCGGTGAATCCTTCACCATCTACATGGCCTCCGACGCCACGGAGAACTCCGACCAGAATGCCGGCCTGGTTTACTTCCGCGACCTGGTGGCGGAGAAGTCCGGCGGCGCCGTGACCGTTGAAGTGGCCTGGGGCGGCACCGAGTACGACAACGCCGGGATCTGGGGCGCCCTTCAGGACAACCTGCTGAACATGGACATCATGCTGATGAACAAGCACACCGGCGATGCCCCTCTGATGAACTGGGGCTTCATGCCCTACTCCGCAGACGCCCAGGAATCCATCGACCAGACCAACTGGCTGATTTTTGAGAACCAGGAGACGGCCGACATCATTGCCAACTACATGGGCAGCTTCAACATGACCATCCTGGGCAACTCCTGCGACGGCGCGCCCTCCTTCCTGACCACCTTTGATTGGGATGGCCTGGACGACCTGACCAGCAAGTGCTCCGC
This sequence comes from uncultured Oscillospiraceae bacterium, assembly GCA_964630475.1. GTDB lineage: Bacteria > Bacillota > Clostridia > Oscillospirales > Oscillospiraceae > JAJQBJ01. Next base: position 8,639 of record CAZVVH010000036.1, read on the forward strand.
TTTCGGCACCATGAACACCGCCAAGTATCAGGCCATCGGCTTGAACTGCGTGGCAGTTCCCGCTCCCGATGCTTACGACAACCTGTCCCGCGGCATCATTGACGGCAATTCCTCAGCTCTGGCTACCGCTATCACCAGCTCTCTGTATGAGGTTGCTCCCTATGCCACCGTTGACGGCCAGTACACCTCTGCTGTTCTGATCGTGGCTAACTCCGACTTCTGGAGCGGCCTGTCCGCTGAGGCTCAGGCTCTGATCCAGGAGTGCGTGGACGAGACCTCTGCTTTCACTGCTGAGCATGTGACCCAGTCCACCCTGGACGCTGCTGCTACTTGGAAAGAAGAGACCGGCAACGAGGTCAAGTTCCTGGACGAGGAAGACGGCGTGGCTCTGTGGGCACAGACTCTGGCCGCTATCGCTACCAATGCTGAGGCAAGTGCCGCTGGCCAGTCCTATGAGAGCGACATGCAGACCATCCTGACCGCCTGGGTTGGCTATCAGGAAGAGTATCACGGCGTTGACATTGACTGGGAGTGGTAATTCCCTTTGGTCAGCTGACTGATTGACAAGCTTGGGGCTGTCTCACCTGAGACAGCCCCCTTCCTGCTTATAAGTAAAAAACGTGCCCGGAGCTTTCTCCAGGACACGTTTTCACATATTTTTATTCGTTGTCCAGTTTCAAAATCCGGGCGGCAACGTCGTAAAAGACCTCCTGCTTTTCTGCATCGTCCAGGCCCCATTCCCGATCCACAAACTCTGCGGCGGCCTTGGAGGGAGCCAGGGGATGGGCGGAGCCGAAGAGGATCTTTCCCTTTGCCAGCTTTTGGGCGCCCTTTATATAGTCCTCCGCGCCCGGGGCGATCAGACCGTAGGCGTCGGGGAGGAGATAGATGTTGGGACGGATCATGGCCAGGGCGATGTTCTCCCTGGTCCAGGGCCAGCCGCCATGGGCGGCGATCAGGGTCAGCCTGGGGAACTTTCTGGATACGATATCCAGCCGGCGGGGGGACTCCAGATCAATGGGCAGGGCTTTCTGGGCGTGGGCGCTGTAATTGATCATCAGGGGAATTTCGTGCTCCTCCAGCAGCCGATAAAAGGGGAAGAGGCGCTCGTCGTCAAAATAAAAGTAGGTCTCCGGGGTGAAGCCACTCTCAATGGCAATCCCCTTGCCCTCCCCGTGGATCACATACCTGTCCACCTCTTCCAGGGCCTGCTGGCCCTCCAGGGGGTCCACAGAGGGGAAGATGATAAAGCGGCCGGGGTACTTACGGCTCAACTCAAAAAGCTCTTCGTTGGTCACGCCGAAGGCTTTGCGGCCGGGGACAACTGCCAGCTCAATGTCGGCCTGGTCCATCTCTTGGATGAGCAGCTCCACGGACCTTTCCCGGACAGAGGGGGCCAGATGGGTTCTCGTGTGCCCATAGGAGCTGACCTCCAGATCCTCTAAATCCTCATAAAACTTCAAATAGTGGCCGTAGGGGGGCCTGACCCGGAAATCGATTTTCTTCATAGCAAAGGACTCCTTCGCTGAAATTTATCGAATCCATTATAGCACGGAGAAGGCCGGGGGCAAAATGTCAATTTTGCAGTCAGGTATGTAGAATAAGTTATACCTGGTGAATATCTCATTATTTGCACCGGCTGGCTTCCCGTGGTATAATAAACTTAATTATCTCCGTGTTTTCATTTGTAAAAACGGCCGCTGTGCCGATTAGAAAGAGGGCTGTACATATGAACCGAATTGATGCAATTATGAACCGCCGTTCCATCCGGAAGTTTGAGGACCGTCCGGTGGAGCATGAAAAGCTGGAGTCCCTGCTTCGGGCTGCCATGCAGGCCCCTACGGCCAAGAATACCCAGTGCTGGGAGTTTCTGGTGATCGAGGACCCCAAGGACAAGGAAGCGGTCTCCACAATGTCCCCCTATGCCATGTGCGCCAAGAACGCTGCGGCGCTGATCCTGGTCATGGGCAGTTATGAGCGCATTGACCACGTTCTGCCCATCTGGGTCCAGGACCTGGCTGCTGCCACCCAGAACATCCTGACCCAGGCGGAAGCCGAGGGCCTGGGGGCCACCTGGCTGGGGATGTATCCCTTTGAAGAGCGGATCGAGGCGCTCAGAGGGTATTTTAATATGGACGAAACCTTGATCCCCTTCGCCGTGGTGGCTCTGGGCTACAAGGCGAAGGAAAAGGAGCCGGAGGACCGCTACGACCCCAAGAAGGTTCACTGGGGAAGCCTTGATGCTTAAGCTGGTGGTACCCACTCCCGCCTGCAAGGAGCAGGTGTTGGACTACAAAAGGGAGTTTGCGGAAATCAATGAGCACACAGCTGGCACGGCGGCTCTTGATTCAGCTGAGACCTTTGAAAGCTGGTATCAGGCCCTTCAGGATAACAGCAGCGAAGAGACCGTTCGGCCGGGGCTTGTGCCTGAGAGCCTGTTTCTTGCGGTTGACCAGAATGATTATCTGGTGGGCATGATTGACATTCGGCATCGCTTAAACGACTATCTGGCCCAGTTTGGCGGACATATCGGTTATAGCGTTCGCAAAAGTGAGCGTCAGAAGGGCTATGCCACCGAAATGCTGGCCCTGGCCTTGGAGGAAGCGAAAAAGCTGGGCTTGCGCCGGGTGCTCATCACCTGCGACCGGGACAACCTTGGCTCTGCGAAAACCATCCTGAACAACGGCGGCGTGCTGGAAAACGAGGCCTTTGATCCCAATGACAATACCATCACCCAGCGCTATTGGATTGAGCTCTGACCAACAAAAATTGCCCCTCCGGAAACCCGGAGGGGCAATTGACATTTGTTGAGGTTTTACTCCCCGACCACAGCGGCCACCAGCTGCTGCATGTTGTACATGCCGGGCTGATCGCATTGGGCCAGGAATTTGGCGGCCTTCACCGCACCGGAGGCGAAAATCTCCCGGGACTGGGCGGTGTGGGTGATCTCAATGACCTCGTCCCGGCCGGCAAAGATCACATCGTGGACCCCCACAATGGTGCCGCCGCGGATGGAAGAGATGCCGATCTCCTTCTTATCCCGAGCCTGGCGGCGGTCACTGCGGCCGTAGGTATACTCCGGCTCATAGCTGAGGGCGGAGGCGGCAGCGTCCGCGATCATCAGGGCAGTGCCGGAGGGAGCGTCCACCTTGCGGTTGTGGTGGCGCTCTACAATCTCAATATCGTAGCTGTCTCCCAGAACCTGGGCAGCCTTCTTGACCAACTCTACCATCACGTTGATGCCCAGGGACATATTGGCGGAGCGGAAGATGGGCACCACCTGGGAGGCCTGGTCAATGGCGGCCAGCTGGGCCTCAGAATAGCCGGTGGTGGCCAGGACAGCGGGAACCTTGCGCTCTGCACAGTAGGCCAGCAGGCCATCCAGGGCGGCGGGGCTGGAAAAGTCGATGACAGCGTCCGCCTCACCGGTGAAATTGGCGGGATTGGAGAAGATGGGATAGGGCTTTTCAATCTGAAGCACATCAAAGCCCGCCGCAATCTCCACCTCGAGATCTGCGTTGCAGATGGACTCCACCACCTGACCCATGTGACCGGAGCAACCGGAGATTATGATTTTATACATAAGAATTCACGCTTTCTCTTTGGTAACCGGATGGAGCTTACTTCAGCAATCCGTGCTGAATCAGGGCGCTGCGCACCTGCTCCTTGTGGGCATCGCTCATGTCGCACAGGGGCAGACGCAGTTCGCCGGCGTTCATGCCCATCATGTTCATGGCGCCCTTGACGGGGATGGGGTTGACCTCGCAGAACAGAGCGTCGCACAGGTCGGTCAGATTCAGCTGGAGCTTGCCGGCCTCAGCGAAGTTGCCTTCCAGACAGAGGGCGGTCATCTTGGCCATGATCTGGGGCCAGATGTTGGAGAGCACAGAAATCACGCCCTTGGCGCCCAGAGACATCATGGGAACCACCTGGTCGTCATTGCCGGACCACAAGTAGAAGTCCTCAGGACAGGAAGCCAAAGTGTGGGAGATGATGGAGAAGTTGCCGGAGGCCTCCTTGCAGCCGTTGATCATGGGGTGCTGGGCCAGAACCTTGTAGGTCTCGGGCTGAATGGTGGTGCCGGTACGGCTGGGCACGTTGTAGAGGATGATGGGGGTGTTCACCCGGTCAGCCACATAGGTGTAGTGCTTAATCAAGCCGGTCTGGGTGGCCTTGTTGTAATAGGGGGTGACCATCAGCAGGCCATCCACGCCGAACTGTTCGGCGGCCTGAGACAGATGCAGGGCCTCCATGGTGTTGTTCGCACCGGTGCCGGCAATGACCTTCACCCGGCCGGCCACCTTTTCTGCGCAGTACTTGATGGTGGCGATGTGCTCATCCACAGACTGGGTAGAGGCCTCGCCGGTGGTGCCGCAGACGCAGATGGCGCTGGTGCCGCCGGCAATCTGAGCTTCAATCAGCTTGCCAAAGCTGTCGAAATCCACACCATGCTCGTTAAAGGGGGTGACAATGGCGACACACGCGCCGGTAAAAATAGGCTGTCTCATAATAATGCTTCCTTTCTGAATAGTCGGTAACAGAATTGCGTTCTCTTTTGGTTTAATCCATATAGCCCTCGGCGCACAGTAGCTCGGCCAGGAGAACAGCGCCGCCGGCGGCGCCCCGCAGGGTGTTGTGGGACAGGCAGACAAACTTGTAGTCATACTGAGAATCGGGGCGCAGGCGGCCGATGGAGACGGCCATGCCGCCTTCCAGCATCCGGTCCAGCTTGGTCTGAGGGCGATTATCCTCTTCGAAATAATGGAGGAACTGCTTGGGGGCAGTGGGCAGCTTCAGCTCCTGGGCGCGGCCAGAGAAGGAGGCCCAGGTCTCCTTGATCTCCTCCACAGAGGGCTTCTGCGCCTGGGGGAAGGTCATAAACACGGCGGCCATATGGCCGTTGGAGACGGGCACCCGCAGGCACTGGGCGGTGATGGCGGGGGAGCTGGCGTTCTCAATGTGGTCGCCGGCCACCTGGCCCCACAGCTTCATAGGCTCCTTT
>CAZVVH010000037.1:0-13452 GCA_964630475.1 uncultured Oscillospiraceae bacterium
CTTGAGGGCTACTCTGTGGAGTATGGCCCGGCCCCCTGACTGTGTTTGTATCGTGAAAACGTTACAATAGAGGAAATCTCAAAAATTTTCTAAGGAGGAAATGAAAAAACTGATCGAACTGATCATGGCTCTGGCCATGGTCCTGTCTCTGGCAGCTTGCGGCGGCTCTGACAAGCCCGCTGAATCCCCTGCCGCTACGGAAACCTTTGCTGCCCCCCCGCAGAGATCCCTGCTGAGACTCCTGCGGAGACCCCTGAAGCTTCCGAGGCTGCTCTGGACTTTTTCACCACCCTGATGTTTGACGATCCTGAAACCTCCGCTCTGATCCAGCAGGAGGCTGCTGATAACAACATCATCTATCTGAATGTTCTGCCCGGCGGCGCTAACGCATTCTGCACCAAGTATGAGTTCACTGATTTGGCCAGCCTGGTTGCAAACTGCGGCTCCTTCGATAAAATGGACGCTGCTATCTTCGAGGCTCTGAGATTCCAGGTCACTGCTGTGGGTCCCGGCGACTGCTATGACGCCCTGCAGCGCGGCTTGATCGATGCCACTCAGATGGGCCTGCCCCCGTGGTTTCCATGCAGTGGTATGACGTTGCTCCTTACTGGACTCTGGACGGCACCTACTCCGCGGGTAACTTTATCTCTGCCAACCTGGATTGGTGGAATGGCCTGACTGCGGATCAGCAGTCCATCATCCAGGCTGCATTATTGGAGAGCACGACCGGGGCGGTGGCGGCGGTCCAGCCGTTGACTTCCCCGGCCTCATCAATGATGCCGGGGCACTCATATAGGCAGCGGGGACAAAGATGGACAGCCGTTGGAACTTGGGTGTGGTGGGCTTCTGGGTGTAGAGCACGTTCTCCAGGCACCAGCAGTGATACTTCTCATCGAAGAACCAGACGTCCTTACAGTCGGACAGCTCTGCGGTTTTGTTGCAGTAGAAAATGGATTCAGGCATGGAAAACAACTCCTTTTTGTTCGAAATCGGACCGCCAGTGCTTGAGGGTAGCTTCTACGCCGGCTTCCACCAGCTGGCCGGGAATGGTGCGCAGCAGCTCCAGGCCGGAGTGCAGGCCGCTGACTTGGGGGCTTATGGCGGTTTCCCCTATTATCATTTGATATGTAATATCAATATTTATCACGCTAACTTGGAAAATGGAACAACTGCGGCTGTCCTTTGCCCTAAAATTATGGTATACTAGACAAAAAGCGAATTTGAGAGGTGACGGAAATGAAGATCATCGTGGGAGTGACCGGCGCCACCGGCGTGGAGCTGAGCTATTATCTGCTGAAGGCCCTGAAGGCTGTGCCGGACTGTGAAAGCTATCTGGTGGTCAGCAAAAGCGCAGAGCTGACCTGGCAGCTGGAGTGCGAGCGGCCCATCCAACAGATCTACGATCTGGCAGATGTGATCTATGACGCCGGGGATTTGGCTGCCAGCATCTCCAGCGGCTCCTTCGTCACAGACGGTATGATTGTCATTCCATGCAGCATGAAAACCCTGGCGGGCATCGTCACGGGCTACACGGATAACCTGATCCTGCGGGCAGCAGATGTCTGCCTGAAGGAGGGGCGGAAGGTGGTGCTGGTTCCCCGGGAGATGCCCCTGGGGCGCGTCCACCTGCGGAATTTGAAGGAGGCAGCGGACTATGGCTGCGTCATTGTGCCCCCTATGCTGACCTTTTACAGTGGGGCCGGGACGGTGGAGGAGCAGATTCACCACATCATTGGCAAGCTTCTGCTGCAATTCGGCATTCCCTATGACCAATTTATCCCCTGGCAGGGCGGAAGCGGGGCGGAGGGATGAGAGAGTTCTTTGAAACTATGGCCTTGGGAAAGCCCATCACGACAAGGCTGGTCTGGGCTGGGGAGGACTTGACCGCCCTGATCTTCGGCGGGGACAAGCCTCACACCGGCAGTGTCAGCGTGGCCCATTGGCAGACCGGCAGGCTGGAGGTGGACACCACTCTGTTGCCCGCCCACCGGGACGATGCAGTCAGCAGCCGTTTTGCCCAGGCCCTGGCGGAGTCCACCGGTCACACCGTCACCGCCCTCTGCGGCATCCACTATGACGGCATTACCCGGGCGGGAATCACTGAGGTGCTGGCGGCGGCGGAGCGGCTGTTGGAGGAGATCACGGCGGAGCTGAACGGGAGCGGGCAGGAATGATTATTCAGGCTAGTATGAGGACAGATATCCCCGCCTTTTATTCCGCCTGGTTTTTGAACCGCCTGCGGGAGGGCTTTGTTCTGGTGCGCAATCCATATAACCCCAGTATGGTGACCCGGTACAGCCTGTCTCCGGAGGTAGTGGATTTGATTGCCTTCTGTACCAAGAATCCGGCTCCCAAGCTGAACCATCTGGATGCGCTGAAGCCTTACGGCCAATATTGGTTTGTGACCATAACTCCCTATGGGCGGGAGATTGAGCCGAATGTACCGGATTGGAGAGCGGTTGTGGAGGATTTTAAGCGCCTGTCCGATGCCGTGGGGGTGGATGTTATGGGCTGGCGTTATGACCCCATATTTGTCAGTGGGACTTACTCTGTGGAGCGCCATCTGCGGGATTTTGAGGTCATGGCCCGGAGCCTGGCGGGGTATACCAGAACCTGCGTCATCAGCTTTGTGGATCTGTACCAGAAGGTAAAGCGCGGCTTTCCGGAGGTCAGAGAGGTGACGGGGGAGGAACGGATTTTGCTTGGCCGCTGGTTTGCGGAGATCGCAGCCCAATACGGCATGAGGGTGAAGGCCTGCGCAGAGGGCCGGGAGTTGGCCCCTTACGGGGTGGATTGCCAAGGGTGTATGACGGTAGATACCTATGAGAAAGCCTTGCGGGAAAAGCTGAACGTGCCGAAGAAAAAGCCCACCCGGAAAGAATGCGCCTGCCTGTTGGGCAGTGATATTGGTGCCTATCATACCTGCGGCCACCAATGCCGCTATTGCTATGCCAACGACAAGGATGAGATGGTGCGGCGTAATCTGCGCCGCCATGATCCGAATTCCCCATTCCTGCTGGGTGGCCCGCAGCCCGGAGATCAGATTCACGTGGCCAAACAGGAAAGCTGGCTGGATCTGCAGCTGCGCTTTTGATGAAAAATCCCGCTCTGGATTTCCAGAGCGGGACGTTATTTTCTCGGATTCTGTGGTTATATACCTCCACTGTGGAGCCGCGCCGAAATAGCGCGTACCTTACAAAATCTCAGGCTTCTGCCCCTCCTCTGCGGAAGGGGCCTTTTTCCTTTTCCGGCGGAGCAGAACCACAAAGGCCGCGCCGCCCAGGAGGAGCAGCCCTGCGCCCACCCCCAAGTAGAGGGGCAGATCGGAGGACTGGCGGCGCACATAGACGATAGAGCCTCCGTTTTCCAGGGAGAACACCAGGTAACCGCCGTCGGTCTGACAGGACAGGGGCACATAGCTCCCGTCCGCATTGACCCGATAGAGAGCGCCTTTCTCCTCCGCCCGCATACGGACGGTGAGTTGGTCGGAGTAGTCGCTGACCAGCAGGGTGTAGGCGGCGAGAACCTCCTCTTCGGCCACACCCAGGGCCTCATAGTCCGGAGAATAGGGGACGGCGGTCAGGGTCTGCCCCTCATAGAAGGTGCCCTCCGCCAGGAAGAGGGGGTATTCCTCGCTGGTGGAGATGGTGGAGCGGGGATTGTAATACCTTCCCTCCACCACGAGGCTGTAATAGATGTTGTCCCGGGTAAATTCGTCCCACTTCCAGTACTGGTCGCCATCGTTTGGCACTTCGGGCAGGGTTTCAATGGAGCCGCCGAAGGGTACCTCCACCACTTCGATGGTTTTGCCCTGGGCCACGAAGGTCACGGTGATGGACGCAAAGGAGGCGGGGAGGTTAGGACGGGCCAGCATGGCCTCGTAAGAGATGGGTTCCGCCTTGCCTGCATAACTGACCCCGTCGATGGCGCCCAGGCCGCTGTCCACATATTGGTTTTCTGTGACTGTGCCTTCCGCCCAGCCTGCAATGGATCCCAGATACTCCCTTCCGCTGTCCACAAAGGAGTAGGACAGACAGCCGGACAGATCAGACCCCCAGCCTGCAATGCCGCCGATGTAGGCTTCGCCGGAGAGAACTGTGCGGGAGCTGCTGGTTAAAATGCTTCCGGCGGCCCGGCCCGCAATGCCGCCGGTGTAATTCCCCTGTTCTACGGAGATTGCGCCGATTCCGGTGCAGCTGACCACCGCGCCATAGCTCAGATTGCCCACAATGCCGCCGGCACATTCCTTCTTGGCAGAGATATCGCTGTAGCTTTCACAGTCCCGCAGGACGGCGAAGATCAGGTATTTGGCGTTGGTAAACAGGTAGTCGGACAGGTTCAGCTCGTCCTCCATGTCGAAGGAGACTTCGAAGGCCACTGAGCCTGCAATCCCTCCGGCGTTGGTGTCGGCCTGAACCGGCCCGTAGCTGACGCACTGGCTGATGGCGCCGGTATCCTGATTATAGGCCTGACTGACGGACAGGTCGGTTTCGTAGTCTGCGGCAATGGAGCCGATGCTCTCCGCCGTTTCAGAGACGGTGCCAAAAATGTTGTTCACCTGTTCCATAATGCCGTCCACCTCCTGGGACAGGGCGGAGGTGGTGCTGCCAAAGGAGCTGCCCAGGGCGGAGGCGGAGCGGTAAACCCCATCCAGCGCCTTCAGCAGCGGAGCGGCATCGGGGATGCTGACCTCAATCTGAGAGAGGATGTCCCGAAGCTGGCCGGAAAGCTCCCGCAGCTTTTCCACGGAGATGGTTTTCTCCGGCTGGATGTCAGGCTCCTCTGCCGGGGGCGTCTCCACCGGTTCGGAGGGGACAGGGGAGGTCTCCTCCGCTTCCTCTTGATCCGCTCCCCCGTCGGGCTGGGGACTGCCGCTCTCTTCCACGTCAGGCCCGGGGGTGCTCTCCTCCGGCACTTTTTCCTCCGGACGGATGCTGTCGATGGAGTCTTTGAGATTGCCTGCCGCCTCCCTTGCCTCCTGTTCCAGCAGGTTGGCTGCCTCTGAGACAGCGGAATAGATGGAATCCACACTGCTGGTCACGTTGGTCACCATGTCCCGCAGGGCGGTGGAGGCGCTGTTGGCGTAGTCCAGCATGGATTGCAGCTCCCCGGTCAAGGCGCTGGTGTTGGCGGAGATATGCTCCACCGCCCCGGCCACTGAGCGGTTCAGCTGGCTTAGCTGTTCCTCCAGGTCAGCCAGCTTACTGTCGGAGAAATCCCAGACGGCGTAAGGCTCCAGCTGGCCCGCGATGCCGCCCACATCCCGGCGGCCCAGCACAGCGCCCCGGTTGGTGCAGGTGAAGAGATAGCCGCTGGTGATGCCGGCAATGCCGCCCACATTGTAGCCCAGGTGCTCATAGCCCACATTGCCCCGGTTCTCGCAGCTCTGAATAATTCCGGAGGAGGCGTTCTTCCCGGCAATGCCGCCGATGTTGATGACGCTGACAAAGTCCTCCTCGGACAGGGAGGAGATATCAAAGGTGGTGTTGGCAGTGGAGGATACCGGAACGGTGTTGATCTCGCCGTCGTTCCCGCAGTCCAGCAGTACGCCCTGGTTGGAGCCAACCACGCCGCCCACCTCGTGCTCCCCGGTGACTACACCGGAAAAGGCGCAGGAGGTGATGACACCGGTGGAGGTGTTTTCCCCGGCAATGCCACCCACTTGCTCCACACCGGAGATGGTGCCGGTAAACTGGCAGCGGAGCAGGGTGCCGCTGTTGGAGCCGGCCACGCCGCCCACCACGCAGCCGGTGCCGCCAGGGGTGACAGTGCCGCTGACAGTCAGGTTCTTGATCAGGGCGCCCTGGGCCACGTATCGGAACAGGCCCTGGTGAGAGCCGTCTCCGGTGATGGACAGGCCGGAGATGGTGTGTCCCCCGCCGTCAAAGGTACCGCTGAACAGGGGGACGGAGGAGAAGTCCTGACCGGTCAGGTCGATATCGGCGGTAAGCTGAAAGGTCATTTCCCGGGAATAGCTGTCCAGGGTACAGTCCCGGGCGAATTTTACAAACTCCTCCGCCGTGGAAATGGAGAGGGTGGAGCCTGCTCCCCATGCCAGTTCAGGCAGGGCGGAGAGCAGGAGCGCCAGACTGAGAAAAATAGCTGTTATGCGTTTCACTGGGGTTCACCTCCCTGGTTCAGATTGATGTGAAATCGGGTTTTATCAATGGCTTTGTCCAGTAAACAGATCAGCTGGGGCAGAACGGTCAGTACCAGGATCACGGAGATCAAAGCGCCCCGGCCCACCGCAAGGCCGATGTGGCCCACATAGACATCGCTGACCCGGTAGGCGATGAGCAGTCCGGCTACTGTCATAATGGAGCCGGAGGTAAACACCGTGGCAAAGCTCTGATTCACCGCCTCCGCCATGGCCTCCTTCTTGGGCAGGGAAGCTTTCAGTTCCTGGTAGCGGTTCATCACCACGATGGCGTAGTCAATGGTGGCGCCCATTTGGATAGAGGAGACGATCATGTAGGTGACAAAGGAGGTATGCAGCCCCTGCAAATAGGGGAAGGCGAAGTTGATCCAGATGCTGCCCTGGATGACGAACACCAGAATGGCGGAGCCGACCACGGTGCGGAAGGTGAAGAGGAGAATGAGAAAGACGAAGGTGATGGTCAGCAGGTTGATTTTCAGGGAGTCACTGTTGAAGGACTGGGAGAGATCCCGGGCGCTGGTGATGTCACCCACCACCAGAACAGAGCCGTCCTCATAATATGGCTCCGCAATGCCCCGGAGGGTTTCCACCAGGGCCACGCTTTCTTCCCCCTCCACAGGCACATTGGCCACCAGCACCAGCCGGTCCCAATTCTCACCCCGGAGCTGATCAACGCCGCGCTCCAGGCTGCCCCGAAGGGAGTTCAGCGTCTCCGTGGTGTCCTCATCCAGGGTGACAATGCCCTGGTCCACCTTCTCAAACAAATAGAGGAACATGTCAATGAGGGGGACGGAATAGCTCTCCGAATCTCCGAAGATAGCCTGGTATTCCTGGTGCTCCACGCCGTAGGCCTGGAAGAGAAGGGTGGCCTCCTCCACGTCGATATCCAGCAGCTCGGAAAACATCCGGGGATTGTACTGGTCAGTCAGATAATGACCCGTCTCAATCTCGATATTGGCAAGGCCGGTGACGCTGCGGATTTCCTCCAGCTGCTGGGCCTCCTGGAGAATGGCCTGTTCACTTTCGAAATCCCCGCCGGGAAGGAGAATGGCAATGACGGTGGAGCGCTCAAAGGTGTCAGTGATCTTGTGCAGGGAGGCCCGGCTTTGAGAGTAGATCAGCTCGTCAATGGAGGTATCCGAAAAGGCGTACTCTGTCTGATTGGAGAAGTAAATGGCAAAGGGCATGGCCAGCAGGAAAATCCAGGTCAGGATCCCTTTGGAACGCATCAGGAAGTTACCCCAGGGGCGGATATTGGGAATCAGTGACCGGTGGGCGGTGCGCCGCAAGGCTTTGGGGAAGAGCATGATCAGCCCGGGCATCAGCAGAAACACGGTCAGCAGGCTGCACAGAATTCCCTTGGAGAGGACAACACCCAGATCGTAGCCCAGCCGGAACTGCATCAGGGTCAGGGCTACCAGGCCGGAGATGGTAGTCAGACTGGAGGAAGAGATCTCCAGAATGGCCTTGGAAAGGGCCTCAATCAGGGCCTCTTTGGCAGTGGGGAAGTTGGGAACCTCATCCTGGTACCGGTGGCTGAAAATAATTGCGTAGTCAATGGCCAAGGCCAGCTGTAGGATAATGGCGATGGAGTTGGTGATGGAGGAAATCTCCCCCAGCCAGAAGTTGGTGCCCATATTCAGCAGGGCGGCAATGACAAACACGATAAAGAAAATGACCACCTCGAAGTAGCTCCGGGAGGTGAAGAGGAGTACCGCCACAATGACAATGGCAGAGATCAGAATGACGCCGCCCATCTCGCTGGCCAGGATACTGGAGTAGTCCGAGCCGATTTCGCTGGAAATGTAGATGTCATAGCCGCTGAGGGCCTCTCGGATCTCTTCCATGGCGGCAATGACCGCCTCATCGTCCTCCGGGCCATCAAAGGAGAGGGAGAAAAGGGCAGAGGAGCTGATGTAGTGGGACTGCGTGTCGTCAAAGGTCACCTCAGTCACATGGGGGATTTCCGAGAGCTGGCCGGCCAGCTCCAAGGCGCGGTCATAGGTCACGTTGGATACCATGATGTCTGCTGAGCCGTAGGTGATGAACTCCTCCTCCATGACGGTCAGCCCCCGGCGGGTTTCGGTCTCCGGAGGGAGGAAGGCGGTGATATCCCGGTTGACCCGCACCTTTCCCACGGAGAGGGCGCAGTAAACCGCGGCCGCCAGAAAGAGAATGTAAATGATGTAGCGGCCGTTCACAATTGCCGAGGCAATGGCTTTCATGGGATCCGGTCTTACAGAGGGATTTCTTTTCACGGGGGGACTCCTATCTGGTTGACAATCAAATTGAAATAACAGGTTCACTATAATTATATTTCTCCCCAGAAAAAGGTCAATAGACAGATTGAAAAAGTTGCGCAAAAAAGCGCTGAAATCCGGGCGTATCCGGGAAAAAGTTTCGAAAGAGGAACTTTTTCCCAAAACTGTCCCCTCCTTCCGAGGATTTCCGACCATCCTGAAAATGATACAGTTCTTTCAAAAAGAATAAAAATTTAAATGGACGAACCGTAAAATGAAACGGAAAATTCAAAAAATAAAACTGGATTGTATTGGGAATATCCGGTATATTTGCGAAAATTCTAAATAAAAGGTATCAAAGATCACGAAAATCGTGCAAAACAGAAAAATGAAAAAATATTCATTTGATATTCGTTGACAAATGCATGCCGCCGTTTTAAACTAAATACAATTTCGGGAAGCAATCCCAAAGTGAAAAGAGGAGGATCATCCATGAAAAATCTGAAGAAGCTGGGCGCTGCGGCTGCGACAGCCGCGCTCTCCGCCGCACTGGTGGTTGGCGGCGCTTCCGCCTGCACCATGATTTATGTGGGCGCCAATCTGACTGACACCGGCGATACCTATTTTGCCCGCAGCGAGGATTACAGCAATTATTACAATAAGATTGGCTACGTCAGCGAGCATGGCCGCCATGCCGCAGGCAGCGTCTATGAGGGTTGCTATGGCTTCCAGTGGACCTTTACCCACGACAGCTATTCCTACACCGCCGTCCGTGATGACAACCTCAGCGGCGTCTGTCCTGACTGCGATGGCACCCATGACCACACTCCCATGGAGGAGGCCGGCACCAATGAGATGGGTGTCAGCGTTACCGCCATGGTCACCCTGAGCTGGAAGGGCGGCAGAACCGGCAATTACAGCAGCGTGGACCCCATGGTCAGCGGCGGCATGTGCGAAAGCGACATGGAGACGATCCTGCTGGGCGAGGCAGCCACGGCCCGGGAGGGCATGGAGCTGCTGTGCAGCATCTACGATACATACGGCGCGGAGGAGCGCTCCGGCGTCATCATTGCAGATGAGAGCGAGGCCTGGTATGTGGAGAATTACACCGGCACCCAGTACATCGCCATCAAGCTGTCCGATGACATGATCTGCATCAGCCCCAATATGGGGGCCATCGGCCTGGTGGACCTGGACGATACCGAGAACGTAGTGGCCTCTGACCGGCTGATTGAGGTGGCCAAGGAAGCGGAGTACTATGTGGGTGATGAGGAGGCCAACACCATCGACGTCCGCGCCTCCTATTCCACCGACAGCATCAACAGCCGTATGATTAACGGCCTGAACTTCCTCAACGATGCCTATGCCTACACCAGCGACAATATCACCGATGCCGCGTTTAAGATCTCCAACGTGGCAGAGGATGGTTCCATCGTCACCTTCTATACCGGCATCCAGGCGGACCGGGAGATCACCGTCAAGGACATGATTAACTTCTACAAGGTGTCCGGGATTGGGAACACCGGAACCCTGGAGTATCATGTGTTTGATATCCGCCATTCCGGCACCACTCCGGAAACCGACACGGTGGAGTGGCTGGCCTTTGACAACGGCGCTTACAACGTCATGGTGCCCTACTATCCCATGCTGACCACTGACATGCTGGACGCCTACCAGGTGGGCGGTCTCGGCAGAGCTTCTCGGGTTGATGTGAAGCCCGAGGATACCTTGGATTATATCCCTGATGGCGAGCAGTTCAGAGTCCTGCCTGAGGGCTGGTCTGACGGCTACTATTGGGTGTTCACCGCTGTGGCAAACAGCTGCCTGAGCAACCCTGCTTGGAGTGAAAACGGCTATACCCAGCTGGTGCTGGACAACTATGACCGCCTGCAGGAGCAGTTCCTCAGCGCATTCTATGACAACGATGCCGCCATGATTGAGTTGGCCGGAACCGATCTGGCTGCTGCCAAGGAGAAGGCCACCGAGACCAGCAAGGCCATGGCAAACGAGGCATGGAACACCGCCCTGGGCCTGTTCTACTACGCACAGAACGGTGGCAGCCTGTCCTACACCGTCAAGCACGGCGACACCACCGAGGTGACCCTGCCTGAGGGCTTTGCCTGGTCCTCCGATCCCGCCCAGGCTGTGGGCACGGATAATTCTATCCAGCTGCTCTATAACGGTCAGCCCAGCCTGTATGTGACTGTAAATTCCAGTGCCAGAAGCCACACCGTCTCCGCCTTGCCCGCTGTGGCCCCCACCTGCACGGAGGCCGGTCTGACCGCCGGTGTCCAGTGCTCTGTCTGCGGCGCGGTGCTGCAGGAGCAGGAAGAGCTTCCCGCAGCTGGCCACAGCTATGTGACCGACCCGGCCGTGGAGCCTACCTACAAGCACACCGGCTTGACCGAAGGCAGCCATTGCTCTGTCTGCGGGCAGGTTCAGACCGCCCAGCAGGTGGTTCCCGCGCTGAGCATCAGCGATGTCTTTTATGACGTCCCCGCCCGCAGCTGGTTCGCGCCCTATGTGGCCGCAGCCTATGAATCCGGCCTGACCGCCGGCGTGGACGAGCACACCTTTGCCCCCAACGCGGACGTGACCCGGGCCATGTTCGTGACCATGCTGTACAGCATGGCGGGCAAGCCCGAGGCGGAAGGCCCCTGTGCCTTTGCCGATGTGGCTGAGGGCGCGTATTACTACAACGCAGTGATCTGGGCCGCTGCCAATGGCGTCACCGCCGGCGTCAGCCAAACCTCCTTTGCCCCTGAAAGCGTCATCACCCGGGAGCAGATGGTGACCATGCTCTACGGCTATGCGAAGAATACCGGAGCGGACGTGACCGCTGACGGCTCCTTGAAGGGCTACGCGGATGAGGATCAGATCTCCGACTACGCAGTGGACGCCATGACCTGGGCCGTCAGCAATGGCCTGGTGGTGGGCCGCGGCGCCAACACCCTGGCTCCTCAGGCGTCTATCACCCGGGCGGAGGTTGCCACCATCCTGGTTGGTTACGCAAAGAACTTCGCCGCTGAATAATCGGGAAAGCATGATAAAGGTTCCGCCGGCTTTTTGCCGGAGGAGCCTTTACCCGGACAGGATGCCGGATGCTGGGGGAGAAAGGGCACTGATGCTGGTCAGCTGCAAAAAATCCCTTGACAATTTTCTCACCTTTTGCTAAAATAATTTCACTGCGTAGCTGAAGTGCGTAAATCCAAGTCTCTGGATTTACGCACTTTTTGTCGCAATTATTTTTGGAAAAGAGGTAAAAACATATGGAAAAGCAGCAGGAAAAGCTGTGGAACAGAGATTTTTTGCTGATTATCATCATTAACTTCCTGGTATTTATGAACCACATCATGGTATTAAATACCTTTCCCATGTTCCTGAAGGGCGTGCTGGGCCTGGATGAGGGCGTGGCCGGGATCGCGGCGGTGGCTTTCTCCGCCGTGGCCGTGGTGCTGCGTCCCATTGTGGGATGGATGCTGAATAACGGCAAGCGGAAGGCCATCCTGATTGTGGGGATTGTGGGCATGTTCCTGATGCCCCTGGGCTATCTGGGCTCCGCTCTTGTGGCCGGCCTGGGCTATGCCATGTCCACCGCCATCGTGTTGGCGCTGGTTTGCCGCATGCTGCAAGGTGCGTCCCTAGCCTTCTCCAACACCACCACCGCCACCATCGCCAGTGATGCGCTGCCCCAGTCCCGCTTCGCAGAGGGCATGGGCTATTTTGGAATGGCCACCGCTCTGGCCACCTCCATGGCTCCCGCATTGAGCCTGGTGCTGAAGAACATCAGCTGGGAACTGATGTTTGCCGTGACCTCCGCCTTTGTGGTCATCGCGTTTATCCTGTACCTGTGCATGAAAACCCACCAGAAGCCGGTGACTGAAAAGCAGCCCTTGACCGTCAAGGGCCTGATTGACGGGGACGCAGTGCCCGCCTCTGTGATCTGCCTGGTATTCCTGCTGACTTGGGGCGCTCTGGAGAACTTCCTGTCCTCCTTTGCAGAGGAGAACAACCTGCCCTCTGGCGGTGTGTTCTTCCTGATCACCGCCGTCATGCTGGTGCTGGTCCGTGTGACCATCGGCAAGCTGGCTGACCAGAAGGGCGAGGGGATCTTTGTGTACAGCTGCAACGCCGCCATGCTGGTAGCCTTCCTGCTGCTGGCCCTGGTTCCCAACAACGTGACCTTCTATCTCTCCGCTGTGCTGGCCGGCTATGCCTTCGGCGGCATCGAGCCTGCCCTGCAGTCCATGGCCGTGCACATTGCCCCCCCCGAGCGCCGGGGCAGCGCCAACTCCACCTTCCTTTGCGCCTATGACATCGGTCTGGGCTGCGGCGGCGGGATTGCCGGTGTGCTGATCTCCGGCATGGGCTACAAGTCCATGTTCATGCTGGTCTCCCTGGCTACCATCCTCTCCTTCCTGCTCTATATCTTCTGGGGCAGAAAGCACCCCTCCTCCTTTGTCTATCAGCTGAAGCTGAAGAAGCAGAGCGAAAAAGAATAACGCAAACGATCAGCAGGGGCTGCCTCACCTTTTTGTGAGACAGCCCCTTTTTCGGCAGAAGAAACGGCAAGAAATCATTTTATCCTTCCTTGCCGTTTCTTCTTTTGTATGTGTTTTTGATACAGTTAAGCTTCTTTGCCCCGCCTTACCCAGAAGGCCGGCACGGCAGCCAGAGCCAGAAGTGCGAAGCCCATACCGGCGATCAGGAAGCTGGTGGAAAAGCCCAGACAGTCAATGGCATAGCCCCAGACGGATGCCCCGGTGCCGATGCCTGCGTCAAAGGCAAAGTAGAAGGTGGCGTTGGCGGCGCCCCGGCGCTCCGGTGCGGCCCGGCGCACGGATTCGGAGCCAAGGGTGGTCCAGACAGTGCCGTGGCCCAGACCGTAGAGGACGCCAATCCCGTAGAAGGCGGCAGGAGAGTTGACAAAGGGGAGCAGCAAAGCGGCGATGAGAAGGAGCACGTAGGCGGGGGTCAGCAGGACCCAGCGGGGGACCTTTTCCACAAAGCGGGAGAACACCATCCGCACCAGAATGATGACAATGGAGGAGAGGA
>CAZVVH010000038.1:0-7463 GCA_964630475.1 uncultured Oscillospiraceae bacterium
GTCCTGGCCCAGCCGCAGACGGTGACCGCCTGGCCGCCATAGATCTCTTGGTCAGCGAAAATCTGAGAAATAGTCGTGCGTTTCAAAATAAATCCCTCGCAATCATCATAAATTGAAACCGTCAGGGCAGCTCCCCCAAACGGCAAACGGGGTATAAAAAAGACAGCCCCCGTCCTTCTTTAGGACGAATGCTGTCACATCCGCGGTACCACCTAAATTACTCACCCGCACCGGTAAGTCCCTCACACTCCATAAAGTGCTGGCCCTTTAACGCAGGGAGACGGCGCACCTACTGCCCGCTGAAAGAAAGTGGGGTTCAGATTGCAGCTCACGGGTGTTCGTTCCCACGGCCTCCGCGCAGGGCTTCCACCGTCCCCCGCTCGCTTTGCCTTTGTTCCGTGGTACTTTTCCCGGTCTATGCCGTTTAATGTGACTGTATTTTAGCGCAGGCGGAGAAAAAAGTCAACCCCAAACCCGAGCAAAACGGCCGGGTGGCCGCAAATTTCCCGGTCTCACCTGCAAAAGAGTACACACTTTTGCAAAACGCCATTGACAACCCTTATTATTTCGGGTAAAATGCAAGCAGGAGGCAATGGTGCTGCAAATTTGCAATATCATTGCTTTGTCTTTTATTAGGAGGAACCCATATGAATAAACTGGTTCACGATGCGGAGCGGATCAACCAGCAGCTGGCGCGATATGGCGTGAAGTTCGGCATCTATAAGAATGGCACGTTCAATGAACGGCTGTTTCCCTTCGACCCTCTGCCACGGGTGATCTCCAAGGCGGAGTTTGAGGTGCTGGACCGGGGCTTGGTTCAGCGCGTCACTGCCCTCAACCTGTTTTTGAAGGACATCTACGGGGAGAAAAGGATCATCTCCGACGGCGTTGTCCCCCCTGACTTTGCCTTCGCAGGCACCGGCTATCTGGCCCCCTGTGAGGGGATCACCCCGCCCAAGGGAATTTACAGCCACATCTCCGGCATTGACCTGGTGCAGGCCAAGGACGGAAGCTGGCTCATTCTGGAGGACAACCTTCGCATCCCCTCCGGCGCCTCCTACCCCCTGATCGCCCGCAGCCTGTGCCGCTGGGCTTCCCCCGATACCTTCCGCGAAAACGCCGTTGTGGACAACCGCAACTATGGCAAGCTGCTGCGGGATCTGATGGACTATGTGAACTGCGGCGGCATCAACGTCATCTTCACCCCCGGCCGCTACAACGCTGCCTACTTTGAGCACTCCTATCTGGCGGAAAAGACCGGCGCCGCTCTAGCGGAGTGCGGCGACCTCCATGTGGAGGACAACGTGCTCTACTACGATGGCAACCTGGGCAAGCAGCGGGTGGGCGCCGTTTATCGCCGCCTCAGCGACGAGTATTTGGATCCCGTCACCTTCCTGCCGGAATCCCTCATCGGCGTCCCCAATCTGATGAGCGCTTACCGGGCCGGCAATGTGGCCATCATCAATGCCCCCGGCAACGGTGTGGCCGACGACAAGGGCATCTACTACTTCGTGCCCAAAATGATCAAGTACTATCTGGGTGAGGATGCCATCCTCAACAACGCCCCTACTTACCTCCCCTTCTATGAGGAGGATCGGAACTACGTCCTGGAAAACCTGAACAAGCTGGTTATCAAAGACGTGGCGGAGGCCGGCGGCTACGGCGTGGTCTTTGGCCGGGATATGACCCGGGCACAGCTGGAGGACTTTGCAGACACCATTCGCAGGGAACCTCGCCGCTTTATCGCCCAGGAGGTCATCGACTTCCTGGATCTGCCCGTCATGGACAACGGCAAGGAGTCCCCCCGCAAGGCGGACCTGCGGGCCTTTGTCCTTTCCGGCGAAACCGTCAAGGTCTGGCCCTCCGGCCTGACCCGCTTCTCCAGCACCCCGGATTCCTTCGTGGTCAATTCTTCTCAGGGAGGAGGTTTTAAAGATACATGGGTACTCTCACGCTAACCAAGATCAACCACCTGTTTTGGCTGGGCCGTTACACCGAACGGGTCTACACCACCCTGCGCTTTATGCTGGAGGTGGGGGATCAGATGATCGACGGTGCACCTGTGGACTATAAGTCCATCTGCCGCCATCTGATTATTCCCGACATCTACACTGATGCTGAGGATTTTTGCACCCGCCTGCTCTTCGACAAAACCAACCCGGACTCCATCCGCGCCGCCATGTACCGGGCCTATGACAATGCCATTGTGCTGCGGGAAACCCTGAGCACCGAGTCCCTGTCCTACATTTTCCTGGCCCTGGACGATCTGGATCAGGCCGCCGCCAGCGACGCTCCCGCCCTATACATGCAGCGGGCCATTGACCACATTCTGGCCTTCCGGGGCAGCTGGGAGGACTACATTGAGGACGACGACACCCGCCGGGTCATCAGCTTGGGCACCAACGTGGAACGGATTGACCTTTACCTCCGTTTGGATTATAATCAGCCCATGGTGCGCAAAGAGGTCAACAAGCTGGTCAACCGGATGTATAAGACCAAGGTGCCCTGCGACCTGGACCGCATGAAGAAGCTGGCCGATGTGCTGCTGGTGCCGGAGCACGAGCTGCCCACCACCAAGGAATTCCTGGATTGGGTGGACAACGTATTTCTGGTATAGCTTTGCCGCACCATTCTACCATAGCAAAATGGCCCAAAGGAGGACCAATTCGTGAGACGTCTGGCCTATACCTATCGCACCCACAACGCATTTGATGTGCCGATCAGGGATCACTATTTCACCCTGCGCTGTCTGCCCCAGGAAACCCCCAATCAGCATATTGTCACCCAACGGCTGAGCCTGGAGCCTGAAATCAACTGGACCATGCAGCGGGACGGCTTCGGCAACCTGCTGCAGGTGGGCAGCTGCCGGGAGGAGCACCTGTGCTTCGGTTATCTGGTGGAAGGCGTTTCCACGGTGGATCAATCGGTTCCGGATTTCACCCCCTGCAATCCGGTGTTCCGCTATCCCTCCCCTTTGACAAAGCCCGGCCCGGCGCTGACCGCCCTCTACCAGGCCCAAGGAAAGGGGAAGTCCCCCCGGGAGCTGACCCACTTCGTCCATCGGTGCATAGCTTATACCCCCGGGGTCACCGGAGTCCACACCACGGCGGAGGAGGCCCTGGCCCTGGGCAAAGGGGTCTGTCAGGATGAGGCCCATATCCTGATCTCCCTGTGCCGCATGGCCGGAATTCCCGCCCGCTATGTCTGCGGCCTCTTTGTAGGGGAGGGCGCCACCCACGCTTGGGCGGAGGTGTTTCAGGATGGCTGCTGGCAGGGGCTGGATCCCACCCGGGACTGCCCCGTGGACGAGGGATATCTGGTGATCTCCTATGGCCGGGATTACGCCGACTGCCCGGTGGAACGGGGTGTTTTCCGCGGGAACGCCGGGCAAACCCAAACGGTATTTATGCAAGTAAAGGATTGTTGACCAGATCGGGCTGGCGGGCATAGTCATCTGCCGGCCCGATTTTTATATTGGAGGAACGATTTATGGAAATGACAGTTGCCTCTGCTGTTCTGCCGGTAGGCGAAACAGAGCGCATTATCAAAAACCGGATTCAGCCCAAAAAGGGCAAAGACGGGGGCAAGCGAATCTGCATTGTCACCGGCACCCACGGCGACGAGCTTGAGGGTCAGTATGTCTGCTGGAAGCTGAACCGCATCCTGCAAGAGGGGCTTGACCATCTGCGGGGCACCGTGGACATTTACCCCGCCCTGAATCCCCTGGGGGTCAGCACCATCACCCGGGGCGTCCCCGGCTTCGACCTGGATATGAACCGCATTTTCCCCGGAGATCCAAACGGCACCACCACCCGGTATCTGGCCCACCGGATCGTGGAGGACATCTCCGGCGCCGACCTGTGTATCGACATTCACGCCTCCAATATCTATCTGAAGGAGCTGCCTCAGGCCCGGGTGAATGTGAACACCGCCGGCCAGCTGCTACCCATGGCGAAGGAGCTGAATCTGGACTTCATCTGGATTCACGCCGCCTCCACCGTGCTGGAGTCCACCCTGGCCTGCTCCCTGAATACCATCGGCACCCCCACCATTGTGGTGGAAATGGGGGTGGGCATGCGCATCACAGAGACCTACGGCCGCCAGCTGATTACCGGCATTCTCAACCTGCTCCACAAGCTGGAAATGTGGGACGTCCCCGCTGGCTCCGTCCGGGAGCCTATCGTCAGCAGCGACGGCCATGTCTCCTTTATTAACGCCAACTCCTCCGGACTCTTCCTCCCCCATGTGCTCCACGACGCCAAGGTCATTGAGGGCCAGGAGCTGGGGGTCATTGCCGATCCTGCCACCGGCAATGTGAAGGAGGTTCTTAACAGCCCGGGTGACGGCCTGCTCTTCACCCTGCGGGAGTATCCGGTGGTGGCCCCCGGTTCCCTGATCGCCCGCATTTTAGGAGGTTTAGACGGATGAGAGAAGAAGTTTTATTCACGGTAGACACCCTTTACCGCCCCAACTTGGAGATCAAGGGCTTCCGCTTCGGCGCAGGCAAAAAGGCCCTGTGTGTCATGGGCTCCACCCGGGGCAATGAGATCCAGCAGACCTACACCTGTGCCCGGCTGGTCAGCACCCTGAAGGGACTGGAGGTTCAGGGCGCCCTCCGCCCAGGCTTCGAGGTTCTGGTGATCCCCACCGCCAATCAGGCCTCCATCAATGTGGAGCGCCGGTTCTGGCCCCTGGACAACTCGGATATCAACCGTATGTTCCCCGGCTATGACCAAGGGGAGACCACCCAGCGGATTGCCGCCAGCCTGTTTGAGCTGGTAAAGGACTTTGAAAGCGGTGTCCAGCTGGCCTCCTTCCACATGACCGGCGACTTTCTCCCCCATATCCGGGTAATGCACACCGGCTATCAGCGGCTGGATCTGGCTGCCCAGTTCGGCATGCCCTATGTGGTGGATCACACCCCCGAGCCTTTTGACTCCACCACTCTGAACTATAACTGGCAGGTCTGGGGCACCAACGCCTTCTCCCTGTACACCAAGGAAACCGATATCATTGATGAGGAAAGCGCCCGGATGGCGGTTTTTGCCATTCTCCGCTTTATGAACCGCCAAGGTTGGATGCAATATCCTGTCCACGGCGGCTATGTGTCCTCTAATGTCAGGGACGAGGATATGGTGGCTGTCCTGGCCCCCACCGGCGGCATCTTCCGCCGCTGCAGGCAGCCCGGCGACATGGTTCGGGCCGGCGAGGTGCTGGCGGAGATCCTCTCCCCCTATGATGCCTCTGTACAGGGGCAGGTGCTGTCTACCATTACCGGCACGGTGTTCTTCTCCTATAAGCGCCCACTGATCACGGAGCATCAGGTGGCATTTCATATAATCCGCCAAATGTAGCCCGAAAACATGCAAAAAACAGGCCCAGTGTCCAAACACTGCGGTCTGTTTTGCAAGTTTCAATAAACCCCCTGCATTTTTTGTGAAACAGGGGTTGACTTTTCCCCTTTGGCGGGCTATAATATACCATGTGAAAGGCCTTGACCGGGAAAAGTAATGCGGACCGGCGTCTAAGCGAGCGGGGGACGATGGAAGCCCCGTACAATGACCGCATGAACGAACACCCGCGAGCTGCAATCTGAACCCCGCTCCGGCGGCCAGTAGGTGCGACGCCTCCCCAGCGTTACCAGGGCCTGCGCTTAGTGGAGCGAGAGTGGACTTATCAAGGATGGTAAGTAATTTAGGTGGTACCGCGGATCTGACAGCATTCGTCCTAAAGTGAAAGGATGGGGGCTGTCTAATTTTATACCTTCATATAAGGAAACCGTTCTTTCTTCTGGGAAATCCCAGGTATCCCAAGAAAAGGACGGTTTTATTATGTGTTGTGTGATGGGTTATGCGGGCAAGGACATTTCTCCCGCTGAATTTGAAGGCTATCTGCTCCGGACGGACTCCCGAGGCCCGGACGATCATCGGGTGCTGGAAACCGAGTTCGGCTATCTGGGCTTCGGCCGGCTGGCTATTATGGGCCTGACCCCCGAGGGCATGCAGCCCTTCACCCAGGGCGGCGACGCCCTGGTCTGCAACGGCGAGCTGTACGGCTTCCGCAAGCAGAAGAAGGAATTGGAGGCCAAGGGCTACACCTTCCGGTCCGACTCCGACTGTGAGCTGCTCCTCCCCCTGTACTACGAATACGGCCTGGATATGTTTCATCATCTGGATGCGGAATTTGCCATGGTACTCTATGATTCCAGGAAAAAGCGGCTCATCGCCGCCCGGGACCCCATTGGCATCCGCCCCCTGTTCTACGGCTACTCTGATTCCGGGAAAATCGCCTTTGCCAGTGAGGCCAAAAACCTGGTGGGCCTGTGTACCGAGGTAAAGCCCTTCCCCATCGGCTCCTTCTACTGTGACGGCCTGTTTGTTCAGTATGAGGACATTGCCGCCGTCTCGTCCTACCAGAAGGAGGATCTGGACACCATCACCGCCAACATCCGGGAAAAGCTGGTGGCCGGTGTGGAGAAGCGCATGGACTCGGACACCCCCGTGGGCTACCTGCTGTCCGGCGGCCTGGACTCCTCCCTGGTCTGCGCCATTGCCGCCAAAAAGCTGGATAAACCCATCCGCACCTTTGCCATCGGCATGAGTGAGGATGCGATTGACTTGAAATATGCCAAGCAGACAGCGGATTATCTTCACTCCGACCACACGGAGGTCATTATCAACAAGGAGATTGTCCTCCAAAGCCTGGAGGATGTCATTGCCATGCTGGGCACCTTTGATATCACCACCATTCGGGCCTCCATGGGCATGTATCTAGTCTGCAAGGCTATCCGCGAACAGACGGATATCCGGGTCCTGCTGACCGGCGAAATTTCCGACGAGCTGTTTGGCTATAAGTACACCGACTTCGCCCCTGATGCGGAGGCCTTCCAGTGGGAATCCCAGAAGCGGATCCGGGAGCTGTATATGTATGATGTGCTCCGGGCAGACCGCTGCATCTCGGTCAACAGCCTGGAGGCCCGGGTGCCCTTTGGCGACCTGGACTTTGTCCGCTATGTCATAGCCATCAATCCTGCTAGGAAGCTGAACACCTACGGCAAGGGCAAGTATCTGCTCCGTAAGGCCTTTGAGGGCGACTGGCTGCCTGACGAAATCCTGTGGCGGGAAAAGGCCGCCTTCTCCGACGCTGTGGGCCACTCCATGGTGGACTACCTGAAGGAGTACGCGGATGGCTGCTACACCGATGAGGAATTTGAGGAAAGGCGGCTGGCTTACACCCATGCCCGCCCCTTCACCAAGGAGAGCTTGCTTTACCGGGAGCTGTTCGAGAAGTATTACCCCGGCCAGGCCCAGATGGTGGCAGACTTCTGGATGCCCAACAAGAGCTGGGAGGGCTGCGATGTCAACGACCCCTCCGCCCGGGTACTCAGCAACTACGGCGCCTCCGGCCAGTGATTCTTAAACCCTTCATAAAAGGACTGCGCCCCGTCCGGTTGGACGGGGCGC
>CAZVVH010000038.1:7563-13243 GCA_964630475.1 uncultured Oscillospiraceae bacterium
GGGCGCAGCTCCCTGTCAATACAATGGATACCACTTCGTTTCCCACTCCCATGGCAACGACCAGGGCGGCGAAGGACAGAAACAGAATCAGCCCCCGTTTCCTGTTGGCCTGCTCACGCAATGCTTCCGCCTGATTTTTGATGGCAAGCACCTCGTTCAACCGGGTAAGCTCAGCAGTCAAATCCGGAACGGTCTGATCCGGAAGCTCCGACCCAAGCAGCTGACTGACTGGCACCTCCAGCAGCTGGGCCATCTGCACAAGAATGTCCCCATCGGGTACGGACAGGCCCCGCTCCCATTTGGAGACGGTTTGCCTGACCACGTGCAGCTGAACTGCCAGCTCCTCCTGGCTGATTCCCTTTGCCTTTCTGGCACTCCTGATGTTCTCCCCGATCATGTCTCCACCTCCCTTTGTCATTATGATAGCGGCTGTCTCCCCGGGAGGGCAAGCAACGAAATATAACATTTGACCAAAAGGGCCGGACTCCCCGTCCCGCACAGCAGGCCTATTCCTCCTAAAGGTTACTGCTCTATTTTCTTTCCGCAGTGCGGACAATATTTGTCATCTATTCGACCCAAAAAACGTCCACAATTCGGACATCTGTCAAAGATAATCCAAACGGCAGCTCCTGCCAAAGCAGACACAATTGGAAACGGAATTGGCAAGCTTAGATTTATTCCACACTCTGGGCGTAATCCAGATACTCCTGCAAGGCTTCCTTCAGGAAAAAGGTATAGGTACCCGAAGCGATAACCTGTCCCTTGTCGTCGGTGAGCACCGAGTTATAGATCGCAATGGTCTTGCCGGACTTGACCTTGCTGGTCTGACACAGTACCTTGGTGGTGTTCACCGCCGCCCGGATATAGTTCATGGTGCTGTTCAGGGTCACGCAGGAGCGTCCCCCGGTGCAGGCGGCGATCCCTGCCACCGTATCCATCAGGGTGCAGAGGCAGCCCCCATGGACAATCCCCCTGGGGTTCATGCTGCCAGGCTCAACGGTCAGTTCTCCCTCCGCATAGTCCTCCCAACAGCGGGTCACACGAATGCCATTCTTGGCCGAGAACAGCTCGGGCTGGTTGATCCGGGCCATCAGGGCCTCGTAAAAAGCAGGGTTATTCATCTCTGTTTCCTCCTAATAACAAGTAATGCTGTGCCGCCATGAAATGGCCTCTCTATGGCTCCCATTATAACCGGTCATCCGGAAAAAAGCCAGTTCTATTCCCCCTCCCTGCCGCATAGAATGGGGTATGAAATTCTGTAAGGAGGCGCCGATATGGATCATCAACAGAAGCAGGGAACCGACCCGGCCAGCTTTTCCCGGGTGTGGAACCGGGTCTCTGCGGCCAACGGCGGAAGCCAAATTGAAGTACGGAAATCAGAGGATCGTCCGGAGGCTGCCCCGCCCGGCCAGGAGGAATTCATCTGCCAGCGGATTCAAGCCGAGCTGGTGGATTACCACACCTGCGCCCGGCTGGTCAACAACAGCTTCGGCGGGCAGATCATCAGGGCCATCGCCAGGGACGAGCTTTCCCAGGCCCGCCGCCTGTCCACCGCCGGTTTTTTGCTCACCGGAGCCTGGTTTTTCCCCATCCGGGAGGCCGCCCCACTGCCCTTTCAGAATTGGCAGGACGGCATGCGCACCGTATTTCTCCGGGCCAGGGAGGCGGCGGAGCAATACCACAGCGCCGGAGAAAAGGCTGAGGATCCCAGCCTGGGGGACCTCTTTGGCCGCCTTGCGGAGGAGGAAAACCTCCACGCCCTGCGCATCCGCACCGCCCTGGAGCACTGGGGCTGAGCACCGGGCTTCAGGCTTGGCTCCACTCCTTGGGAAACGCCCGGGAAAGCAGGGCAAGCTCCTCCGGAAAGATGCAGTAGCCCGGCGCCCCGGTGGTGACTTGGGCCAGGCAGGTCTCGTAGTCCATCCAGCGGACGGATTCCACCTCGGACTCCTGTAGGGTCAGCTCCCCTGGCTCCACATCCCGCAGCAAGGCATAGACCCGGCTGACCTGATTATCGTGGAAGGGGGCGCCGTGGAAAACCTGCTCCACCTCAAAGCGGCGCACACCGCACAAAATCAGCTCCTGGGGCCGGGCGGTCAGGCCCAGCTCTTCCTTCAATTCCCGGAGGGCCGAAGGAATCCAGTCCACACTAGCCGGAATATGCCCGGCGGAGGAGATGTCATAGCAGCCGGGATAGCTGTCCTTGCTCCCGCTGCGCTTTTGCAGCAGCACCTGCACCCGGCCCTCCCGCCGGCGCAGCAGCCAGACATGGCAGGTCCGGTGGCGCAGGCCCCGGGCATGGGCCTCCCGCCGCTCCACTGTCTCCCCAGTGGGATTGCCGTTTTCATCCACAAGATCCAAGTATTCCATTGGCACATCCAGTCTCCTCCCGTATAGATTCAAGGTTATCTTATCATTTCCTCCTGCTGTATGCAAGGAAGAAGCCGGTTCCGCCGGATTTACAAAACCCGTTTTTTGTCGTACAATGTAAAAAAAGCTATACTTCACAGGAGGACACAGCTATGATTCAGGATACCGTGGTGGACGCCTTCACCCAGGACGAGCTGATTGCCATTTACCAAACGGCGGGCAGCCCCCAGGAGGACGCGCTGCGCGCCGCCGCCAGGGCGCTTTTCCCCGAGCGCATGGCCGCCCAGGTTCCCCCCATGCTCAAGGTGGAGGAGGGGCTGCACGGCCGCTGCTTCTGCCGGACGCCGGACCGGAAGGAGGCTGAGGCTCCCAAGTACACCATCAAAAGCGGCCATTGCAGCTGGGTGGCCATCATGGAGGACGGGGAAGCCCTAAAATACTAAGCGGAAGAACACAGCAGCAAGCGCCCCGCAGCCGCAGGGCGCTCGTTCTTTATTTCAATTCCATATTCACCGTCATGGCGTTCCCCTCCGCCTGCACGGTGGCATAGCTGCCGCAGATCAGCGGCATGGAGGGCGGAAGATGCCCTAAATCCGCATCCAGGATCATTGGCACCTGATACTTCCCCAGGATCTCGGTTACAGCCCGATATTGATCCAAGCCGTTGTCCACCTGGCCATTGCACAGGGGCCGTCCGATGATAAAGCCCTTGACATACCGGAACCATCCGGAGTGCTCCAGCTGCCACAGGGCGCGGCAAATGCTCCACACATTCAGGTCGCAGGCCTCCAGGAACCAGAGGATCCCGTCCTCCCGGTATTTCTCCACGAACTGAGGCACCCGATCAAAGCAGGTGCCCCTCAGGTTCACCAGCACATCCAGACACCCGCCAATGAGCCGCCCGGAAAACGCCAGCTTTCCCTCCGGGATCAGCTTCAGGCCCAGGGGCTCCGTAATCAGATAGGGATCCCCCGGGGCGGCCCCCTCCACAAACATGGTTTTCTGATAGCCGGAATAGCCGGATACCCGGGTGGTCTTTCCCGTCAGAATTTCATAGGCGTCCTGAATGGCAGGGTGCCAAGGCTCCATGCCAAAGGAGGGAGCGCAGGGGCCGTAAACAGAGGCCACGTCACAGAGGGTGGTCAGCAGAAAGGAGAAGTTGGTGTTGTCCGACAGCCCCATAAACCACTTGGGCTTGGCAGCGGCAATGCGGTCAAAGTCCACATAATCCAGGTCCCGGCACATCAGCTCTCCTCCCCCGCAGGAGATCAGGACGTCACTGTCCTCCCCGCAATAGCACTCGGTCAGCTCCCGGCCGCAGGCTCCGGGGGCGGCGCTGATGCCCAGTCCACAGGCTGACCGGCAATTGGGGCCTTCCGCCAGCCCGTGGCCCAGGGCAGACAGCTTTTTCTCCGCCAGCTCAAAGGTCTCCTCAAAGGGGCCAGCGCAGCCAAAGGAGGGAGCGACAAAGCCAATGGTCCCATTGGGCTTTAAAAAGTCAGGATATCGCATAGAATATCTCCTTTCCGTCAATCACCAGAATTTTTTCCACTTAAAGATGATCAGGCAGGCCACAATCACCAGGACGCTCAGGAGGACCACGCCTAAATAGCCGTATTTCCACGTCAGCTCCGGCATAAAGACGAAGTTCATGCCATACCAGCCCGCAATCAAGGTCAGGGGCAGGAAGATGGTGGACACCATGGTAAAGATCTTCATGGTGTTGTTCATAGAGGTGTTCAGCGCCGCGTCTAGGGCCTCCCGCAGGTGGATCAGATTGTCGTTGAGCACCTGGGCATGCATGCTCAGGCGCTGGGCCTTGTCGGTAAAAATCTTGATATAGCGCAGTTCGTCGGTGGGAAAGATGTCGTTCTCGTTCTCCTGCAGCTCCTCCCCGATGTCCACCAGCTGCTCATAGAAGTTGCGGACAATGGAGACCCGATGGCGCATATCAAAGATCTTCCGGTTCAGCTCCTGGTCGATCTCCCCTTCCACCACCTGCTGTTCCATGGAAATGATGATCCGCTCCGTCTCCTCCAAGGCCCGATTGCCGTTTGCCAGCAGCTTCTCCAGGATGCCGAACACCACCTTCTCCATGGTGGCATTGTGGCGGAAACGGCCCACCGCCGCCCGGAAGGAGTCCATGGAGGAGCCGTCCGAGTCCACAATCTGAATGACAAGAAGCAGATTCTTCTTAATGATAAAGGCGAAGCGATCCCGGGGCTTCATCACATCCATCAGGTTCACAATATTGATAATACCAAAGGAATAGTCATCGTAAACGTCCACGCTGGTGCGGAAGGTGGTTCGGTCCTGCTCACATTCGGCAATCACCGCGTCATCAATCCCCAGCACCTTGCGGTAGAGCTTTAATTCCTCCAAATCCAGATAGCCCACGTTGATGCAGACATCCCCGCGATGCAGCTCCTCCAACTTTGCCTGCCGGATTTCCTCTCCTGAAATCGTATAAAACACAGATGTCACCCCTTTTCTTGCCTCAATTTATGATAGCATCTTGCCGGGAAGATTGCAAGGAAAAGGAGGGGACAGCCTCAAAGCATATAAAGATCCCGCCGCGGAACATTCTGCGGCGGGATCTGATCGTTTAAGGGATCTTTCCTTTGCTTACTTTGCGTACTCAACGGCCTTGGTCTCACGCAGCACATTGACTTTGATCTGGCCGGGGTATTCCAGTTCATCTTCAATGCGCTTTGCGATATCGCGGGCCAGGAGCACAATCTGGTCCTCGCTGATCTCCTCGGGCTTGACCATAACGCGGATCTCACGGCCAGCCTGGATGGCATAGGCCTTCTCAACGCCCTTGAAGGAGGAAGAGATCTCCTCCAGACGCTCCAGGCGCTTAATATAGTTCTCCACGTTCTCGCGGCGGGCGCCGGGACGGGCGGCCGAAATGGCATCGGCGGCCTGAACCAGGCAGGCCACGATGGTCTGAGGCTCAATATCGTTGTGGTGGGCGGCGATGGCGTGAACCACCTCGTCACACTCCTTGTACTTCTTAGCCAGCTCCACGCCGATCTGGACATGGGAGCCTTCCACCTCATGGTCAACGGCCTTGCCCAGGTCGTGCAGCAGGCCGGCACGCTTGGCCAAGGCCACGTTGGCGCCGATCTCAGAGGCCAGTAGCCCTGCAATATGGGCCACCTCCATGGAGTGGTTCAAAACGTTCTGGCCATAGCTGGTGCGGTAATGCTGACGGCCCAGCAGCTTGATCAGCTCGGGATGCAGCCCCCGGACATTCGTCTCCAGGACTGCCCGTTCGCCTTCGGCCTTGATGGTGGCCTCCACCTCG
>CAZVVH010000039.1:0-13218 GCA_964630475.1 uncultured Oscillospiraceae bacterium
CCTCTGTCACGAATTCCTTGGGTTTTTGGTTTACCGCTCTTCCCGGAAGTAGCTCAAGCCCAGGGCCGCAGGGCCAAGGTTCTCCTTCTTCTTCCGCATGCTGGTAACGACCAGCACGATGATGGTCACCAGGTAGGGCAACGCCTTAAAAATCTCCTGGGTATAGCGATTGAGGAAGGACACATAGAAATACAGCCAGGACAGCAGGCCGAACAGGTAGGAGCCCCAGATCACGTTCAGCGGCTTCCACGCGGCAAAGATAACCAGGGCCAGGGCCAGCCAGCCCAGGGACTCAATGGAGCCGTCGTTTGCCCAGGTGCCCTTGGTGTAGTCCATGACGTAGAACAGGCCGCCCAAGCCGGTGATGGCGGAGCCGATGCAGGTGGCTAAATATTTATAGACGGTCACGTTGATGCCGGCGGCATCCGCAGTGGCGGGGGACTCGCCCACCGCCCGCAGGTTCAGACCCACCCGGGTGCGGTTGAAGGTGATGCTCATCACAATGGCCACCGCAATGGCCACATAGGCCATAAAGCCGTGGTTGAAAAGGATGTTGCCCACCGCCCCCATCTTGGCCAGGGGGGTCACCGCCCGATAGCCGCCGGAGGTCACGGCCACGGAGATCTGGCCCACACCGCCGGCCAGCTTGTTCATGCTGCCGCCGAAGAAGTTGGCCACGCCGGAGCCGAAGATGGTCAGGGTCAGGCCGGTGACGTTCTGATTGGCCCGGAAGGTGATGGTCAGAACGGAATAGATCAGTCCGCCCAGGGCCGAAGCCGCCAGACAGCAGATCAGGGCCACCAGAATACCCACCACGGCGTTGGGGTTTTCCGCGTGGCTCTCATAAATAAACGCGCCGGCCAGGGAGGCAATGCCGCCCAGATACATGATACCCGGGGTGCCCAGGTTCAGGTTGCCGGATTTTTCCGTGACAATCTCGCCCACGGCGCCGAAGAGGATCACGGTGCCGAAGGTGATCGCCGCCTGCAGCAAAGAGATAAGCTGTGTCATACTCAATTGGCCTCCTTTTCCTTGCCCCGGAAGATCAGCCGGTAATTGATGAAGAACTCGCTGCCCAGAATGAAGAAGAGGATGACACCCTCGATGATCTGAGCGGCATAGTCGTTCAGATTGAACTGAGAGGCAATCTCACCGGCGCCCTGTTCCAGGAACACCAGCAGCAGGGCGATGAGCACCATGACAAAGGTGTTGAATTTGGCCAGCCAGGCTACGATAATGGCGGTGAAGCCCCGGCCGCCGGCGGTGGAGGTGGAGATGGTGTGGCTGGAGCCTGCCACGGCAATAAATCCAGAGAAGCCGCAGATGGCGCCGGAGATCATCATGGTGCGGATATACACCTTGGTAATAGAGATACCGGCATAGCGGGCGGTGTTCCGGGATTCGCCCACCACTGCGATTTCATAGCCGTGCTTGGTGTAGCTCAGGTAGCAGAACATGCCCACGGTCAGCAGCACTGCCAGCAGCACATTCAGCCCATAGGTGGTGCCGAAGAGGCTGGGGAACCAGCCCGCCTGGGTGTTCTGATTGATGACGCCCACGGTGTTGGAGCCGATGGGGTTCTCCCACTTGGCCACGCAGAAGGAGGTCAGCTGAATGGCGATATAATTCAGCATCAGGGTAAACAGAGTCTCATTGGTGTCCCACTTGGCCTTGAATACAGCAGGGAAGAAGCCCCAGATGGCGCCGCCGAGGATGCTGGCCACCGCCATGATAATGAGGAGCAGCCAGGTGGGTACGGTTTTGCCGAAGTAAATCATACAGGCCGCGGTGCAGATGCCGCCCACCAGGATCTGGCCCTCTGCGCCGATGTTCCAGAATTTCATTTTAAAGGCCGGGGCCAGGCCGATGCCCATGCAGAGCAGCAGCGCCGTGTCACGGATGGTGACCCAGCTGCGGCGGGTGGTGCCAAAGGCGCCGGAGAACATGGCCTTGTAGACCCCCACCGGATTCAGCCTGACAATGGCAAAAATAATCAGTGCATCCACCAGCAGGGCCAGAATGATGGCGATGGCCCGGATTCCCCAGGCTTTTGGCTTGCTCAGTCCATCCCGCTTGGCGATGCGCACCAGCGGGGTTTTTGCGCCAGATGTCTTTGCCATATTACGCACCCTCCTTTGCTTGCAGGTTGGTCATTAACAGACCCACCTCTTCCTTGGTGGTGTTCCGACCGTCCACGATGCCGTTGACCTGGCCGGCGCACAGCACCAGGATCCGGTCACACAGCTCCAGCAGCACATCCAAGTCCTCGCCCACATAGATCACTGCACAGCCCTTGGCCTTCTGCTCGTTCAGCAGATCATAGATGGCATAGGAGGTGTTGATATCCAGACCCCGGACTGCGTAGGCGGTCATCAGCACCGTGGGATTGGCGGCCAGTTCCCGGCCCACCAGAACCTTCTGCACGTTGCCGCCGGAAAGCCGGCTGACAGGAGTAAACACGTCGGGGGTGACCACTTCCAGCTTTTCCACAATCTCCTCTGCCAGCTTCTTGGGTGGCCTGCGGTCGGTCAGGATGGAATGTCCATTGGTATAGCTTTTCAGCATCACGTTGGCGGGGAGGTTCATGCTGCCCACCAGGCCCATGCCCAGGCGGTCCTCCGGCACAAAGGACAGAGCCACGCCCAACTGGCTGATCTTCCGGGGATTCAGGCCCACCAGCTGGCGCTCCCCCTGTTCATCCAGATATTTGATGGAGCTGCCCGACTCCACGCTCTGAAGCCCGGCGACGGCCTCCAGCAGCTCCTTTTGGCCGCAGCCAGAGATGCCGGCGATGCCCAGAATCTCTCCGCCATAGGCGGTGAAGCTGACGTCCTTCAAAACGGAGACCCCGGCGCTGTCCTTGCAGCTGACGTGCTCCAGCACCAGCTTGGGCTGGGGATTCTTCGGCTCCGGCCGGTCGATGTTCAGGGTCACAGCATGTCCCACCATCATATTGGTCAGCTCTTGGGGATTGGTGTCCTTGGTGGCAATTTGGCCCACGTACTCGCCCTTGCGGAGCACGGCCACCCGGTCGGAAACCTCCATAACCTCATGGAGCTTATGGGTGATAATCACCACGCTCTTGCCGTCCGCCTTCATATTCCTCAGCACGGCAAACAGCTTTTCCGTCTCCTGGGGGGTCAGCACGGCGGTAGGCTCGTCCAGGATCAGCACATCTGCCCCCCGGTAAAGAACCTTCACAATCTCCAGGGTCTGCCGCTGGGACACAGACATATTGTAGACCTTCTGATTGGGATCCACGTCGAACTGGTACCTCTGGCAGATCTCCTTGACCCGCCCGGTCACCGCCTTGCGGTCCAGCATCAGGCCGCCCTCCAGGCCCAGGACAATATTCTCCGTGGCGGTGAATACGTCCACCAGCTTGAAGTGCTGATGCACCATGCCGATGTGCAGATCAATGGCGTCTTTGGGGGCACGGATGGTAACTTCCTTTCCGCCCACCAGGATCTGGCCCTCATCCGGGAAATAGATGCCTGACAGCATGTTCATCAAGGTGGTTTTGCCGCTGCCGTTTTCCCCCAGCAGAGCAAGAATTTCCCCCTGATTGATGGTCAGGTCCACTTTGTTGTTGGCTACCACGGAGCCAAACCGTTTGGTGATGCCTCGCATCTCAATCGCAGGTGTGGACAACTCGATCATCCTTTCTCTTCTCTCTTCTCGTTTCTCCTTCCGGGTGTTGCTCCTTGCGCTCAAATCAAGGCTCCGCCTGAAGCCCTCAGTTCAGCGTACCCAGTTAATCATAGCAGGTAATCGGAAAAAAATCCAGACGTTTTCTTTTCGACAGGAATTTTTGCAAAACGGAGGACAGGGAAGCCGCATAATACGGCTTCCCTGTGGATTTGATTCAGTTCAGATCAGCCGGCATTCAGCTCAGTGATGCCGTCAATCCGGGCGGTGAAGCCGGGAGCGGAGCGCAGGACAGACTCCTGGAACACGCCGTCCACAACACCCTCGGTCTCGCCGGTGAAGTCACCGTCCATATCGATCAGAATGGAAGTGGGATTAGTACCGTTCACAGTGAAGGTGGAGCAGTCAAACACCTGCAGGGAGCCGTCCATCAGGGCAGTCTCAACCTCGGCAACCTTTTCAGCGGTGCCCTCTGCGCAGGACTCGCCCAGAGCGGTGATACCCACAGCGCCGGTCTCATAGCCCTCCGCCCAGTCGGTGGCGATGGTCTCGCCGTTCAGGAGGCAGGAGAAGGCATACTCATAGAACACGGACCAGTTGTTGGTAGCAGAGGTCAGAGCCGCAGTGGGAGCCACAGACAGCATATCAATGTTGTAGCCAACGGAATAAGCCACGGTGCCGGAATCCTGCGCCGCCTGGACAGCGGAGGGAGCGCCGGTGGAGTCAGCGTGCTGGCCGATGATGACGCAGCCGTCGGACATCAGGGCGTTGGCAGCCTCGGCCTCGCCGGTCAGATCAAACCAGGAGTTGGTGTACTGAACCTCCATGACAACGTCGGGATAGACGCTCCGGATGCCCAGGAAGAATGCGGTGTAGCCGGAAACCACCTCGGCGTAGGGGTAGGCGCCCACGTAGCCGACCTTGACCTTGCCGTCAGAGTAGTTGGCGTCGGTCAGCTTGCCGTCCTCCACCAGCTCAGCAATCTTCATGCCGGCAACCACGCCGGAGACATAGCGGGACTGATAGACATCGGTAAAGGCGTTGTGGAAGTTATCCAAGCCGACATAGTTGGCGGTATCGCCGGTGTCAGCCACGAACTGCACATCAGGATACTCAGCGGCAGCCTGCTGGCAGTAGGACTGATGGCCATAGGAGTTGGTGATGATCAGCTGGCAGCCCTGCTCAGCCAGATCCACGCAGGCGTCAAAGCAGCTTTCATCCTCAGGTACGCTGTACTTCCAGATGATCTGATTGTCGGCAATCCCCAGGTTCTGCGCGGCGGCCTTGATGCCGTCGATATGGGCGGCGGTATAGCCCTCGTTCTCATCGCCTACCAGGACGATGCCAATCTTCACATCAGCAGCGGCGGCGGGAGTCTCGCCAGCGGGGGTCTCTGCAGCAGGGTTCTCAGAGGCAACGGGAGTCTCCGCGGAATTCTCACCGGCGGGCTTGGTGTCGGAAGAACCGCAGGCTGCCAGGCTCAAGGTCATGCCTAGGGCCAGGATCAGTGCCAAAAATTTCTTCATTCTGATTTCCTCCAATATTGATTCTTTGATCCGGCGGCGCCGGACCCTGTAAATCAAGAAACCCCTGATGGCTGTTCGCTTTACCAGGGTTTCTTTATTCGCATTTTACAACAATTTTTCAGTTTTGGCTATGGCCTGTTTGACAAATACATCGACTGAAAACGTTTTTATCCTGTGTATTTGTGCCAAAAGCAAACTATTTCGCCGATGTGACTGGCAGCTGTTTTTCTGCATTGACTTTTTTGAAAAAGCTTTTACAATAAAGGGCAGAATCCATCCAATTTGTAAGGAGCTGCATTGCCATGACCTATAAAATGAATATCGCCGGGCTGACCCGCCACCTGCCGGTCTGCCCCCTGAACGAAACCCTGTCCATTGCTGGCTTTGTCCTCTTCGGCGACGTAGAGCTGACGGTGGCCTGCGCCCGGGAGCTGCTGAAGCTGGCCCCTGAATTCGACTACATGATCGCCCCTGAGGCCAAGGCCATCCCCCTGATTCACGAGATGGCCCGCCAGAGCGGCCGCAACGAATACCTGCTGACCCGCAAAGCCGCCAAGGCCTACATGCGCGGGGTATTCTGCTGCAACTACGAATCCATCACCACCAAGGGGGTACAAACCCAGTACATGGACGCAGAGGACGCCAAAAAGATGGCGGGCAAGCGGATTCTGATCCTGGATGACGTGATCTCCACTGGCGAATCCCTCCGGGCCATGGAGCGGCTGGTCACCGAGGCCGGCGGCATCGTGGTGGGCAGGATGGCGGTTCTGGCCGAAGGGGACGCCGCCAAGCGGAAGGATATTATCTTCCTGGAGCCGCTGCCCCTGTTCGACAACCAGGGCAATCCGCTGGAATAATACTGGTTCTTATAAAGTTCGGCGCACCCTCTTATTTTATCCTTTTCTCAGCAGAATTCCACGGTGCCATCGTTGTGGAGGGCCTTCACCCGGGCCAGGGACTCCACCCGGACCCCAGCGGCCCGCAGGCGCTCTCCTCCGGGCTGGAAGGCCTTCTCAATGGCGATGCCCGCACCGATCAGGGTGGCGCCGGCCTGCTCCACCAGATCCTTCAAGCCCAGAAGCGCCGCGCCGTTGGCCAGAAAGTCATCGATGAGAAGGACCCGGTCCTCCGGCCTCAGGAAATCCTTGGACACGATCACGTCGTACTCGGTGCCATGGGTAAAGGACATGACCTTGGTCCGGTAAACATCGCCCGCAATGTTCCTGGTTTTGCTCTTCTTGGCAAACAGCACCGGACAGTCAAACTGCTCCGCCGCGACGCAGGCAATTCCAATGCCGGAAGCTTCGATGGTCAGAATCTTGGTCACGCGATCCTGACCATACAGGCGGTAGAATTCCCTGCCCATCTCCCGAAACAGCTTCACATCCATCTGATGGTTGAGAAAGCTGTCCACCTTCAGCACATCGCCCTCCCGGATAATTCCATCCTTCCGAATTCGTTCCTCCAACAGCCGCATGGCAGTTCCCCCTCCGTTTTCTCTAAGGTGTAAATGTAAGTAAGATTAGCCTTATTCTACTCGCATTCGCCCTCTGATGCAATCGTTTTTTCCTCCGGGAACCTGTCATTTCGCGAAAAATCCTCACCCCACTCGCCCGGGCTCCGTCACCTGGTCGGTATAGCTGTGGGTCAGGGCGTCAAAGCTCTCTCCGCCCCCGAGCCAGTCCCGGTTCGCCAGCTCGCTGTCGCTGACCAGGGTGTGCTCCTCATCCAGAACGCCCAGCTCGCTCAGGGCCCGGATCGTGTTGGCCCAGTCGCTGCCGATGCGCAGCCCGTACCATTTTTCGTCGCCGTAATCCTCCCCGATCTGGATCTGGCCGCTGATTCGCGTCTCGATGGTCAGCGTCCCCTGATTTTTATCCATGCCGCCCAGCAGCCAGGCTTTCAGGCCGTCCTCCCGGGTGACGTCCTGCCGGATGGCCTCGGCCACCTTCCGGGCGTCCTCACCGGTCAGATTCACATAGTACGCCTCATAGTAATCGGGATCTACCAGCCGGTAGGTGTTCAGATCGACCGCCGTAACGCTGCTCAGATCCAGATTGAGGATATCCCGATGATATTTCCGGGTATATTCCGGCAGGTTGACCAGGGCCTGCAGCTGGGCGGCAATCGAGTTCTCATCCGCTATCTGCTCCTCGTCCAGGTAAACCGTATAGGAGCGGGAGCGGCTGTATCCGTTATCCATGTGATAGATCAGGGTCAGGTTTTCGGTGGCATGGTAGTCCAGCCACTCATAGTCCGGCACCCCGTCAATATAGAAGTTGCCGTCCTCGTCGGAATAAATCTCCTCCGAAAGCTGGGTGTAATAGCCCTGCACCAGGGCCTGCTCCTCGCTGAGGTGATCCACCAGATTCGTGTGGAGGGCCACGACCTGGCGCAGGGCCTCCTCCCCCTCCAGGGTGATGTTGTAGTTCACCACCTCGACGGACAGCACCTGATCCGCCTCGGGCAGCCAGGTCTCAAAGCCCAACAGGTCCAGCTTCAGCCCACAGACCGCCGCCACCAAAATCAGCATACACACCCCGTAGCCAATCCAGCCCCGCTTAAACACAGTTAAGGTCTTGTTCAGCATCATCTGGGCCGCGAAGTTGCCGATAAAGCCCCCCGCCATCAGCAGGGCCAAATAGACCAGCACATACTTCCAGCCCCAAGTGTTCACATTGGAATCAAACACCAGCGCGGACAGCAGCCCCGCAATGGTGATGGCGCAAACAAAGGTAAAAAAGTAGCGAAAAACGGGGCGCAGGGCGGGAACGGCAATCACGTCCCCTGCGGTCTCCACCCGGCGGATGCGGTACATGGCCAGCGCCGCCAGGGCCAGCACCAGGCCGACCCCAAAATAGACCAGCAGGCACTTCCAGCCGTGCAGAAAATACTGCCGGGTATATTCGTCCGCCGCCCACCAGACCGTTTTCACATTTTGGGTCAGGTTTTCCAGGGGGCTGAACCACCGGACCGCTTCATCCAGGGCAGGGAAATTGTAAAATCCCCGCAGCAGCGTGCCGCAAATGGAGGAGATCATGTTCCTCAGGACCTCGGGCACCAGCTGAAGCCCCACATAGAGAATGGGGTACATGACCAGGTTGCCGGTAAGCCCGGCGCAGAATACTGCCCAAGAGTAGAAAAACAGGTTTGCCAGCATCTGGGCCGTAAACCACATAAAGAGCAGCGTCCAGTTCAGGCAGCCCAGCACCGCCTCCAGAACTAATGTAATTCCCAGGTTAATCAGCATGGGAAGGACCATCAGTGCCAGGCCGGAGAGGTAATTGGTGATAAACAAGCACTCCCGGCGCATGGGCATCATATGGATGGCCACGGCGGACCGGTGCTGGAACAGATAGGAGAACACCGCCATGGCGCAGATAATGGCGTCCACAAAGGCAACGAAATGACATTTTCCGGCCCAAAGGGCCACCGTGCTGTCCGCACTCATTTGCAGATAGGCGGCACTTCCGTTGACGGCCACAGAGACCAGCATCAGCGGCATAACAATCATCCAAACCAGGGCGGACAGCACCCAAATGGGCCAGAATCGGGTCATGTTCTTGCGGAATAAGGCCCAATTAAAGCACCAGCTCTTTAACCGCATAGTCATCACCTCCCAGCTCATAGATAAAGATTTCCTCCAAAGTCAGCGGAATCGCCTCCATAAAGATGGGGGCCAAGGTGGCCAGACGGTTGGTCACATCCACCGCATTGCCCCGGATAATCAGGGTATAGATCCGCCCAACGGAGGAAATATGGATCACATCCATGCCCGCAGGCAGCCTGGGCATCTTCCCGTCAAAGACAATCTGCATCTTCACCACGTTATCCTGAAGCTCGCTCAAGGAGCGCTCCAGCAGCAGCCTGCCGTGGCTGAGCACGCCCACATAGTCGCAGACATCCTCCAGCTCCCGCAGGTTATGGGAGGATACCAGCACCGTGCTCCCACGCTCCGTGACATCGCTCATCATCAGAGACCAGACCTGCCGCCTCATGACAGGATCCAAGCCGTCCACCGGCTCATCCAGCACCAGCAGATCCGGCATGCAGCTCATGGCAAGCCAGAAGGCCACCTGCTTCTGCATGCCCTTGGACAGGCGGCGGATGGGCCGCTTCTCGTCCACCTCCGAGAAGGCGTCCCGGAGCTTCTCAAACCGCTCTATGCTGAAGCGGGGATAGATCCCCCGGTAAAACCGCATCATGTCCCGGGTCGAGGCGGACATGAAATAGTAAAAATCATCCGGGATCACCGCAATGCGGCTCTTGATCTCCGGGTTCTCATAGACCGGCTTTTCGTCCACCAGGATCTCACCGGAATCAGGCCGGTAGGCGCCGATGATATGCCGAATGGCGGTGGACTTTCCCGCGCCATTGGGTCCGATCAAGCCGTAAACGCTGCCCCTGGGCACCGTCATGGTCAGGTAGTCCAGGGCGTGAAAGCCGTCAAAGCTCTTGACCACCTTTTTCATTTTAATCATCTTCGGCCCCTCCTCTCCAGACTTCCACCAGCCGCTGGGAAAGCTGCTCCACGGTCATTCCCATCCATATCAGCTCCGCCGCCGCGCCGTCCAGCTGCCGCAGCAGGTCCGCCTTTCTCCCTCCGCTGCTGCGGATATCCAGCACCACAGGGGGCTGGCCTTGGGTTACCATCACATAGCCCTCATCCGCAAGCTTCTGGTAGGCCTGCTGGATGGTCTTTGGGTTAATGGCCCAGCGGGTGGACAGTTCCCGTACGCCGGGCAGTGTCTCCCCCGGGCGCACCGCCCCGATCAGCACCATCCGCCGCAGCTCCTCTTTCATTTGCTGACAGACCGACCTTCTGTCGCTCGAATTCAGAATCAGCAAAACCACTCCTCCAGTCTGTCTGAGTTTCTTTTATCAGTGTAGCATCAAAGGGCCTAAAATACAACCGAAGGGAAATAAAGAATCCAATGCAATTTTCTTAACTTTTTCTTACAATTTTAGGGCGCAAAAATCCCCGGAGATCACTCTCCGGGGACATCTGCGTTGTGCTCCGATCAGCCGTGAATCAGGCTCAGTATCAGTGTCACGATGATCCAGGCGATTGCCACATACTTGGTCCAACGGGCCAGCTTTGCGTCCCAGCCCTTGGCCTTGCCCTTGGACATAAAGGTGTCCATGCCGCCGGCGATGGCGCCGGACAGGCCTGCGCTCTTACCGGACTGCAGCAGAACCACTGCGATCAGGAACAGAGAAGCCAGCAGCTGGATGATTGTGATAATCAGCTTAACAACACTCATTTTTTATCTTCCTTTCCTTTCCCCATACGGGGATTTCCAAAACACCGGAGTCCGGTGACAGGCGCTTGAACGTAACATAAATATTATCATAACGGCTTCTGAATTTCAAGAGGAATCTGCGGTTTTTCCCGGCCTTTTTTGGATTTTTCAAGCAAATTCCGCCCTTACAGCGTAATATGGAACCGCTTCATCCAGGAATTCAGCTGCAGCAGATAGGCCATCATCTGGGGGCCGGCCATCAACTGGCCGAACCAGGGCCTTCCATAGTCCCCGCCGGAGCGCAGCAGGCCTCCCTTCAGCGCCTCCTCATTCACCAGGCCTCGCACCGGCGCGTTGGAATCCTGAAGCACCTGCGTCAGCTTCTCCCGGAGCAGCACCTCATAGATGGGATGGTGGGTCTTGGGATAGGGGGACTTGGGCCGGTGGAGTACATCTCCGGGCAGCAGGCCGGCAAAGGCGTCCCGCAGCACCTGTTTCCGCACCCCGTCCTTGCTCTTCATGGACCAGGGGATGTTCCAGACGTATTCCACCAGATGGTGGTCACAGAAGGGCACACGGACCTCCAGGCCGGAATACATGCTCATCCGGTCCTTCCGCTCCAGCAGCGCGGCCATAAACCACTGGATGGACAGCCAGCCCACCTGTCTCCGCTTCCGCTCGGTATCATCCTCCCCCTCCAATAGCGGGGTCTTTTCCACTGAGGCCCGATACCGGGCCGCCACATACTCCCGCAGGCCGGTTTTTTCCACCAGCTCCGGGTTCAGCACCTCCGTCCGGTGCTCCAGCACCGGGCACCAGGGGAAGGTGTCCGCGTCCAGCATCTCCGGCCGGTAGAACCAGGGGTAGCCGCCGAAAATCTCGTCAGAGCACTCCCCGGAGACCGCCACCACATGCCGGTCCGCCACCTGGCGGCAATACCACAGCAGGGAGGCGTCCACATCCGCCATGCCGGGCAAATCCCGGGCCGCCACCGCCTCCTCCAACAGATCAGGCAGCTCCACCACCGGGCAGGTCAGCACCGTATGCCGGGTGCCGCAGGCCTGGCTCACCCGTTTGGCCCAAGGGGCGTCTGCGTCCGGCTGGAAGGCGGAGGCCTTAAAATACCTGTCGTTATCCGTGTAATCGAAAGAATAGGTTTCCAGCGGCGGCATCCCCGCCTCCCGGTAGGCCTTGGCTGCCGCCGCGGTGATCACGGAGGAATCCAAGCCCCCGGAGAGGAAGGTGCAGAGGGGCACATCGCTGACCAGCTGCCTCCGGATGGCGGACTCCAAAAGCTGCCGCAGATTGGCCACCGTATCCTCGTAGCTCTCCGGATGGGGCCGGCTCACCAGACCCCAGTAGGACCACTTCCGCACCCCCTCCGGCATCACCGCCATAATGCAGGCCGGCTCCAGCTCCTCCACCCCGGCGAAGGTTCCCTGGCCCGCTGACCGGGCAGGGGAGATTCCCAGCAGCTCGCACCAAGTATGGTCATCCGCCCTGGGTTCCAGCCCCGGATATTGAAAGAGTGCCTTCAGCTCTGAGCCAAAGACAAAGCTGTCCCCCTGCCGGGCATAGAAAAAGGGCTTTACCCCAAACCGGTCCCGACAGCACAGCAGGGTGCGGGTTTCGCTGTTCCACAGGGCAAAGGCGAAGATCCCCTCAAGCTCCTGGCCCACCTGGTCCCCGTATTCGATCCCCGCATAGAGCACCGCCTCGGTGTCCGAAGTGGTCTCAAACACATACCCCTTTTCCTCCAGCTTTCGCCGCAAATCCGGGGTATTGTACAGCTCCCCATTGTACACCAGCACCCAATCCGCCCCGTTCAGATGCCGAACCATGGGCTGGGCGCCTCCCACCGGGTCAATGACCTCCAGCCGCCTATGTACCAGGACGCAGTCTGGGCCGCTCCAGCTTCCGCTGTCGTCCGGTCCCCGCCGGGCCAGCACCGCCCCCATCCGTTCTCCGGCCCGGAGCAGCTCCGGTGTTCGGTTCTCCCGGGTAAAATTGCAAAATCCCGCAATGCCGCACATATCCATTCTCCTTTGCTTCCAGAGTTCGTTCTCTGTATTCTATGCTCCCGGGCTTGGCCCTGTGCAAAAGGAATCCCGGGGGACTCCTGAACGGAATCCTCCGGGATGGATGCACACTGTGCAATCAGTTGTTCTGCTGATTCTGGTTCTCGTTCTTCAGCTGGTTCTGATTGTTGGAAGCCTGCTGATTCTTCTGACGCATCTTCATGCTCTG
This sequence comes from uncultured Oscillospiraceae bacterium, assembly GCA_964630475.1. Classification (GTDB taxonomy): domain Bacteria; phylum Bacillota; class Clostridia; order Oscillospirales; family Oscillospiraceae; genus JAJQBJ01. The sequence goes on from CAZVVH010000039.1 coordinate 12,665, forward strand.
GTTGTTCTGGCCGTTCTGATTGTTCTGAGCATTCTGGTTTGTCTCGTTGTTGTTGTTTCTGGACATCTTGAATCACCTCCGTGATACAGTCTGCCCCAAAATCTGAAAAACATGCAAAAATTAATAGGTGTATTCCTCCCGGGTCACGCCGCCAAACTCGCTGAGCTTTAAAGACGGATTTTTGTCGCAGGTCCACTTGACACTCCAAGGGGAGACAAAGAGGAGCAAATGGTTTCCGTGGTAGTCCTCCACCAGCTTCATATCGGAGGCCATAATCAGGTCATCGTGGATGTCGCCCTCAAAGCTGTCGATCCAGCGCAGACTCTCATAGGGCAGGCCCTCCATCATAATCTCCACGTTGTACTCGTTTTTCAGCCGATACTGGAACACGTCGAACTGCAAGGTGCCCACCACACCCACAATGACCTCCTCCATGCCGGTGAAAGGGATCTTGAAGATCTGAATGGCGCCCTCCTGGGCGATCTGCTCCGCGCCCTTGATAAACTGCTTCCGCTTTAAGGTGTCCTTGGGACGAACCCGGGCAAAGTGCTCCG
>CAZVVH010000040.1:0-13042 GCA_964630475.1 uncultured Oscillospiraceae bacterium
CGTTATTTGATTGTATGAGACGTGTTTTGCGCTTTAGCGCAAAACGGGCAGCGCCGCTGAGGCGATGCCTCCCTGATAAAATTTGCATATTTTATCAGGGAACAGTATTAGAGGTTATCGTACCTGGCCGTTTCCGTGAATCACATATTTATAGGTGGTCAGCTCCTCCAGGCCCATAGGGCCTCTGGCGTGGAGCTTCTGGGTGGAGATGCCCATCTCACAGCCCAGACCAAACTCACCGCCGTCGGTAAAGCGGGTGGAGCAGTTCACATAGACGGCGGCGGAGTCCACGCCGGTGACAAAGGCGTTGGCAGACTCCTCATCCTGGGTGACAATGGCTTCGCTGTGGCCGGTGGAGTGGAGGGAGATGTGAGCAATGGCCTCCTCCACGCCGGAGACCAGCTTGACGGCCAGGACATAATCCAGGAACTCCGTGTCAAAGTCCCGTTCCCCTGCAGGGGTCCCGGACAGGAACAGGGCGGCGTTCTCCGCCACACGGAATTCTACAGGCTCCTTGCCCAAGGCTGCCCGCTGGGCGGTCAGGCGTTGCTGGAGGGCAGGGAGGAAGGCGGCTGCGATGTCCCGATGCACCAAGCAGACCTCCTCAGCGTTGCAGACGGAGGGACGGCTGGTTTTGGCGTTTTCAATGATGTCCAGGGCCATATCTATATCGGCGGAGGCATCCACATAGACGTGGCAGATGCCGGTGCCGGTCTGAATACAGGGGACGGTAGCGTTTTCCACGCAGGCCCGGATCAGTCCCGCGCCGCCCCGGGGGATCAGCAGATCCACATACCCCACGGCGTTCATCAGCTCGTTGGCAGAGGCTCGGGTGGTGTCCTCCACCAGGTTGACCAGGGTATGGGGCAGGCCCTGGGCCTCAATGCCGGCCTTCAGCGCCTGAACAATGGCATAGGCGGAGCGGAAAGCCTCTTTTCCCCCGCGAAGCACACAGACGTTTCCGGATTTCAGAGCCAGCGCGGCGGCGTCAGAGGTCACATTGGGGCGGCTCTCATAGATAATTGCCACTACACCCATGGGGACGGAGACCTTCTCAATGTGCAGGCCGTTGGGGCGGTCGATGGTGCGGAGCACCCGGCCCACGGGGTCGGGCAGCTGGGCTACCTGGCGGATGCCCTCAGCCATGGACAGGATGCGATCTGCGCTCAGGGCCAGACGATCCAGCATGACGGTGGAAATGGTGCCCCTGGCCCCGTCCAGGTCCTGCTGATTATTGGCCAGAATGTCTTCCGTGGCGGCCACCAGGCTGTCCGCCATGGAGCGGAGGACCGCGTTTTTCTTTCCCGGGGACAGTCCGGCCAAAACAGGCTTTGCCTGCTTGGCGGCGATCAATAGCTCTTGCGTTGTCATAGCTTATTCCCCCTTTGCGGGAACAGTCCCGGGCCTGCGGCCCAGGAAGCGGGTGCCGATGGCGGCTCCGTCCACAATATCATATAGGGCTTTCGGCCTTTGGCCGTTGGCGATGACCATGTCAATGCCGGCTTGACCGCAAATTTGGGCGGCCCGCAGTTTGGTGGCCATGCCGCCGGTGCCGAACTCGCTGCCCTTGCCTCCAGCCAGGGCCAGGATGTCCTCGGTCAGGTCGTAGACCACCGGAAGCAGCTTGGCCTTGGGGTCCTTGCGGGGGTCGGAGGTATACAGGCCGTCAATGTCGGAGAGGAGCACCAGCAGATCGCTCTCCGCCTCCACAGCCACAATGGCCCCCAGGGTGTCGTTGTCGCCAATGACGATCTCGTTGATGGCCACGGTGTCGTTTTCGTTGATGATGGGCAGGACATCCAGATCCAGCAGGCGGAACAGGGTGTTGTGGAAGTTGGTGCGGCGCTCGGCGGTTTCCAGATCTGAGCCGGTCAGCAGGATCTGAGCCACCGTGTGGTTGTACTCCGCAAACAGCTTGTCGTAGGTGTACATCAGCTCACACTGGCCCACAGCGGCGGCGGCCTGCTTGGTGGGGATATCGCCGGGCCTGCTCTTCAGGCCCAGCTTGCCGGTGCCCATGCCAATGGCGCCAGAGGAGACGAGAATCAGCTCGTGCCCGGCGTTTTTCAAATCACAGAGCACCTTGCACAGGGCCTCCACGTGGCGGATGTTCAGCCGTCCGGTGGGATGGGACAGGGTGGAGGTGCCCACTTTTACTGTAATACGCATCTTATCTTTCTCCTTTTCAGAGTGGGATTCATCTCCGCTTTCCGGTCAGGGCGGTGACGGTCAGCTTCAGCACTGTGGTACGGGAAATGGCGGCGGGATTGAATGGAAAATCATCCCTGTGATAGTGGTTTACCAGTACGGTTAAGGCGTGAAGCTTATCCTCCTCCGGGAGAATTTCCACAACGCCGCGGCCAATGACGCTGTCATAGTGCATGGTGCAGTAGCCCTGCTCCTCGGCGGAATCCAGCCGGTGCTTGCAGTCCATTTCGAAGCTGGCCAGCGGGTTTTTTGCAATCAGTTCATATTTCTTGCCCTGGGTTGCACCGTGAAAGTAGAGCACCAGGGTGCCGTCAATAACCTCCGCGCCGAAATTCAGGGGGAGGATGTAGGGATAGCTGTCGTCATTCAGGGCCAGACGGCAGACATCGCAGTTTTCTATAATTTTCAGCTGTTCTGAAAAGTCGGTGATTTCCCGATCAGCTCTGCGCATAGGGAGACAACTCCTTCCAAAATTAAAGATAATACTTCAGACTGTCAAAAAGTCAAGCTTTAAGATTTGCGATGCAAGGGCCTCGCAGGGTTTCGTCAGCTTGCTGACGGAATAAAATGAAATTTCTCTTCTCAACCTCCAAACGTGCGCACAGAGCGCATGCGATGCAGGAGAATGTGCGGCGCGGCCGAATGGCATCTTCCACTATTCGCGCAAATGCAGAGAGTGGCCACCATAGAGATTGTCGAGTTTTTTGACAAGCTCAATACTTATTATACTTCCTTTGATTTCCACTGTAAAGTCAATAAAGGACAATATTGCTTTTGCAGGATGCTTGTGCTATATTTAGGAAGAATTGGGGGAAATAGGGGAGGTCGTCTTATTTTGAACCTTGGAATCCATCACTTTTTGATTGTCTGCCCGCTGGTATTTCTGGCCGGTCTGGTGGACGCTGTGGCCGGCGGCGGCGGGCTGATCTCCCTTCCGGCCTACATGATCACCGGATTGCCGGTTCACTACGCCATCGCCACCAATAAAATGAGTGCCTGCATGGGCACGGCGGTAGCCACCCTTCAATATGCCAGAAAGGGCTATGTTCCCTGGAAAATTTCCCTGAGCTGTGTGGTCTTTGCCTTGGCGGGCTCCGAGTTGGGGGCCAGGCTGGCCTTACTGCTGGATGACTTCGTGTTCAAGATTGTCATGCTGGTGATTCTTCCTCTGACCGCCCTGTATGTTCTGCGGGGGAAGGGGCTGGTTTCTGAGAAGGAGCCGTATTCCAATCGGAAAACCAGCCTGCTGGGAATGGGCATCTCCCTTGTGATCGGCGTCTACGACGGCTTTTACGGGCCGGGGACAGGTACCTTCCTGCTCATCTTCCTGACTGCCATTGCCCATATGAATCTCAATTCCGCCAACGGGCTGACCAAGGTGATCAACCTGTCCTCCAATGTGGCCGCGCTGACGGTGTTCCTCATCTCCGGAAAGGTGCTGCTGCTCCTGGGGTTGACTGCGGCGGTTTTCGGCGTGGCGGGGAATTTGATCGGAGCCAGGTTCTTTGTCAAGGGTGGCGTGAAAATCGTCAAGCCGCTGATGATTGCGGTGCTGGCGGTGTTCTTTGTCAAGGTGCTGACAGAAATCATATAACAGGTAGAAAACCGGCATAAATCCCAGAAAAAGGATTTGTGCCGGTTTTGTTGTCAGTTCTTCCGGGTCCGCTTTCCCGAACGGTTGGAGGAGCCGGAGACTCCGGCCGGCGCCTGTCCGGAGCGCTGCTGCTTGCGGCTCCGGTTCCGGGTGATGATGTTGGTTAGGATAATCAGCCCCAGCACCACAATGACCAGGACAATGAGTACGATCAGGACTTTGACAATGGGATTTCCAAAGAAGGCGGCGATCATGGAGCGGGTTTGCTCGCTGACTGACAAGTCAATATTTGTCATAGCCACCAGATCCACTGAAGCATAGACGGTTCCGTTATAAAGGAAATTCATCTGACCGATGACATCTCCGGTGGAAACGGGTGCCTGAACGCTGTTCGGGAGGATCAGCTCTCGGGAGAAGTCCTCTTTGGAGAGGCCGCAGACCAGGGGAATGCGCACCTCGTTGGCTGTGGCCAGGAGAACCACGTCGGAGTCCTTTCCCATAGTCACAGCCGCCTGGCTGACAAGCTCTCCGGCAGAGGCGATTTGGATGGGATAAAACTGAACAAAGCCATAGCGGAAGAGGTCAGCGGCCATGTCATAGCCCGGGCGGATCACGTTGCCCAGCTCATCCACGGAGTCCGTTGCACCCATGACAATGGCGATCAGAGTGCGGCCGTTGTATGAGGCGGAACCCACAAGACAGGAGCCTGCCTCATAATTGCTGCCCACTTTGATACCGGTGGCATAAGTATAATTGTAATCCGTGGCTTTCCGATCGCTGACCAGGTAGTTTCCGTTATAGTAAAACCGGGAATCAGATTGATTGGTTTCAGGAAGCGTATAAGAGCCTTGGGCCACAATGTTCTGGAACACCGTACTCTTCATAGCCTCTGCGCTGATACGATACATATCGTAGCAGGTGGAATACTGCTGGCTGTTTTGGGTGCCGTTGGGGCTGACGAAGTTGCTGTTGGTGCAGCCCAGCTCCGCAGCCCTGGCATTCATCCGCTGGACAAAGGCCTCATTGGAGCCGGCCACCGTGTTAGCCAGCGCATAGCCGGCCTCATCCTGGGAGGTGAGCATCAGCAGGTTGAGCAGCTGTTCTACGGTGACCACTTCGCCGGATTTCAAATCTGGTGAGCTGACGCCGGAGAGTATAGTGTCCGTAATGGAAACCTGATCGGTCAGGCTCAGCTCCCCACGGTCAATGGCCTCCAGCGTCAGAAGGGCGGTCATAATCTTGACAGTGTCCGCAGGAGAAACCCGGTTGGAGCCGCCCTGGTCATAGAGGACGGTTTGGTTATCCGCATCCACCAGAAGCGCTGCCTTGCAGGAAAGGGTCTCAAAGGAAGGGATGCCGGTTTCAGAGGTCAGGACGGCGTCGGTGGTTTTCAGCGTACTGTTCTCCTCCGCAGGAACCGTTTCTGTGGGAGCTGTTTCTGCCGGGGGAGTTGATTCGGCAGCCTGAGAGGTTGCCCATGCCGGCTGGGCCAGGCAGGAAAGCGCCAGCAGGCCGGACAGGAAAAAAGAAATAAACTGCTGTTTTTTCATGGAAACTCCTTTGAAGTATGCTATAATATCCGCATAAGCGAAACTACGGTTTGATTTCATATGGGGCCTTGGGGCCAGCGGGGCAGCGTGGAAGGACAAGCATCAGAACGATCCGCTGCGCTGCCGTTAAAATTGCTCGAAGCGTACCTCATATTATAACAGACGGAATGAAGTTTGACAACGGGGAGTGAAAAAGTTGCGGAAGGGAGTGAAAAAGTTGCGGAAGGATTGGAGAGAGAACCTGCTGCTGATTTTGACCTGCGCGGTGCTGTTTGGCAGCGTAGGTTATTTCCTGGGCGCCCGGAACCATGGCGCGGTCTATGAGATATCCGGTGCAGCTGTCTCCGCAAGCTATGAGGAGCCGGTCACCCTCAGCGAGTCCCCGGTCACACCCAACAAAGCCCCGGAGGAGACCCAGATCAAGCTCAATCTGAATACGGCCACAGTGGAGGAGCTTGTGGAGCTGCCGGGGATCGGAGAGAGCAAAGCGGCGGCCATTGTGGCGTATCGGGAGGAGCACGGACCCTTCCAGACCCCGGAGGACCTGCTCCTGGTTTCCGGGATTGGGGAGGCGACCCTGGAGGGGCTGGCGGAGCTGGTTACAGTGGAAGAAGCGGACGGAAAGGATTCAGATACATGAGAATATTGGTAGTTGACGACGAGAAGGTGCTGGTTAAGGGCATTAAATTCAACCTGCAAAATGAGGGTTATCAGGTGGAGACCGGAAGCGATGGGGAGGAGGCTGTGGAGCTGGCCCGGACCGGCCACTTTGACCTGATTATTCTGGACCTGATGATGCCCAAGATTGACGGGCTGCAGGCCTGTATGAAGATTCGGGAATTCTCCAATGTGCCCATCATCATGCTGACGGCCCGCAGCGAGGATGCGGATAAGATTATGGGCTTTGAATGCGGCGCGGATGACTATGTTACGAAGCCCTTCAACATTTTGGAATTAAAGGCGAGAATCCGGGCCATGCTCCGCAGAGCGGGAGCAGCCAGCCAGGCCAAGGCCTCCGAGCCGGAGACGGTCTCGGTGGGCTATATTACGCTGGACGCCGTCCGGCGCATGGCCTATCGGGATGAAACGCCGGTGGAGTTGACCGCCAAGGAGTTCGACCTGATGGAGCTGTTGATGAAGAATCCGGGGCGGGTTTACAGCCGGGAGAAGCTGCTGGACCTGGTGTGGGGCTATGAGTACCAGGGAGAGATCCGTACGGTTGACGTACATATCCGCCGGCTGAGAGAAAAGCTGGAGCGAAATCCCGCTTCACCGGAATACCTTCTGACCAAGTGGGGCGTAGGCTACTACCTGAAGGGGACAGGGAATTAATACTGATTCTTGATTAAAAGATTTAATCAAGAATCCCGCGTGCTGTGCACGCGCAAATTGTGCCTACGGCACAATTTGGCGTTTCATACTTTTTTATAAGTTTGTATAAATCAAAAGAACGCTGCTGAGAGAGGAGGCGCTGTCCGTGGCAGAAAAAGAGAATCCAAAAAGCCCGGGCCGGCGGGTGGCCTGGTGGCAGAGTATCCAGGTCAAATTCTTTCTCTCCTATCTGTTTATCATTGCGGCTGTGCTGCTGGTCTTGAACACCTATCCCATCCTGACCATGCAGAACGCCATTTTCAGTATGAAGCAGACCTCTGTGCAGAATCAGGCTTCGGTGGTTTCCTCGGCCTTGTCCAGCTTAGGGACCCTATCTGGTGACGAGGTGGAGCAGGTAATGAACCAGCTGGACATCTCCGGTCTGAACCGGTTGATCGTGACTGACGAGTTGGGCCTGATCCTCTATGATACCACGGAGAATGAGGACAGCGAGGGAAGATATGCACTGTTGACGGAAACTGTCCTGGCCCTCCAGGGAAAGGACGTATTCCGCTCCGATTATTCCAAGGACGCCTTCCGGAGCAGAGCGGCGGTGCCTGTGGTCTATCGAGGCCTGCTGATCGGCTGTGTCTATGTGTATGAGTACGACAGCGACCAGGCCGCGCTGTTGAAGGGCCTGGGGCAGAACCTGAGTAAGCTGTCCGTGGCCTTTGTGGCGGCGGCCTTTGTGGTCAGCTTCCTGATTTCCGGCTCCATCACCCGGAAAACCTCTAAGCTCCTTCAGGGAATTCAGAGCACGGAGGGCGGCCCTCTGGACCAGAAGGTGGAGCTGAAAGGACATGATGAGCTGAATGCCCTGGCGGATGAATTCAACGACATGACTGACCGCTTGAGCCGGAATGAGGAGGTGCGTCGGCGCTTTGTTTCCGACGCCTCCCATGAGCTGAAAACCCCGCTGGCCTCCATCCGCTTGCTGGCGGACTCCATTCTGCAGACGGAGGATATTGACAAGGAGACCATGCGGGAATTTGTGGGGGATATCGGGGAAGAGGCGGAGCGCCTGACCCGCATCACGGAAAAGCTGCTGGCTCTGACCCGTCTGGATGCGGGACATGAGACGGAGAGAACCCGGGTGGAGCTGAGGGATACCATAGAGAAGGTGCTCAATATGCTCCGCCCCTTGGCAGAGGAGCGGGGCGTCACGTTGGATACCTGCATCCAGGGGGCAGGCCGGCTGCTGGCCAATGGGGATGATCTGTACCAGATTGTCTTTAACCTGGCAGAGAACGGCGTGAAATACAACATACCCCAGGGAACCGTCCTTTTGACTCTCAGGGAGGAGGGGAGCAAGGTGATCCTTCTGGTGGAGGATACCGGCATCGGAATTCCCGAAGCCGAGCGGGAGAAGATCTTCGACCGCTTCTATCGGGTGGACAAGGCCCGTTCCCGGGCAGCAGGGGGCACCGGCTTGGGGCTGTCCATTGTTCAGGATATGGTGAAGAAGTACAACGGTACCATTGAGAACGGCTCACGTCCGGAGGGCGGAAGCTGGTTCCGGGTGACCTTTCCCGGGGGGGTGACGGAGGAATGAAGCGGATCACAGCGGGACTTACCGCGCTGCTGCTGTTGCTGCTTTCTGCTTGCGGCGTCCCAGGGGAAGAAGACAGCTTTCTCGTTTATTATGCCGTTTCCGGGGACAGCGGTGTCACCGGCGCCGGCGTTTTGGAGGGCGCAGTCTGGAACGGGAATCCAGAGGACGTGGAGGCGATCTTCGACGCCCTCTGTCAGAATCCGGAATGGCCTTCCCTTTACAGCCTGATTCCCGCGGAAACCAGCCTGCAAAGCTGGGAGATTTCAGACGGTCATTTGCGGCTGGATCTGTCCGGCGAATACAGCACCCTTTCCGGGGTACAGTTAACCATTGCAAACTCCTGCATCGCGTTGACCATGTGCCAATTGGAGGAGGTCTGGGCGGTGGCCATCACTGCGGATGGAGAGCCTATGACAAGGGAGGAGTGGCTGTCCGAGGAGCAGATCATGCTCAGCGGCGGTGAGGGCGACACGGGGCAGATTTTTACAAGGCTCTATTATCCTCTGGCGGATGGCACAGGCATTGGCGCTGAAGAGCGGCAGCTTGAGATCACCGAGGATTTGACCGCTTCGGAGGCAATTTTGGCCGGGCTGTGCGCTGGTCCGGAGAGCCGGGAGCTTTCCGCCTATCTGCCCACCTCATCGGCAGATATTACCCTGTGGATTGACGATGAGATTTGCTATGTGAACCTGACTGTGGAGTGGGCGGAGAAACTGGAGAGCAGCGAAGCAGGACTGGAGACGGTACTCCTCTGCGTTACCAATTCTCTGTGCAATTTGGAGGATGTTTCCTCTGTGCAGTTTCTGATGGATGGCGCAGCCATGGACAGTTGGGCGGAGGTGCAGGGAGATTTTCCTGTATTTCCGAATGTTAGTGGGGTTGTTGAGATTGACAGAAAATGAACCGGCATGCTAAAATGAAGGAAGAAGCTTCCACCTGGAACAATCTCTGTAAACCAAGAAAGGCAGATCGATTTTATGAGCGAATACAAAATGAATACCAAGTGCGTACAGGCGGGCTATGCGCCTGGCAACGGTGAGCCCCGTCAGATTCCTATTGTTCAAAGCACCACCTTCAAGTATGCCACCAGCGAGGCAATGGGCCGCCTTTTTGACCTGGAGGATTCCGGCTATTTTTACACCCGCCTTCAAAACCCCACCAATGACGCTGTGGCGGCAAAGATTACCGCCATGGAGGGCGGCACCGCAGGAATGCTGACCTCCTCTGGTCAGGCTGCAAACTTCTACGCAGTGTTCAACATTGCAAACTGCGGCGACCATGTTGTGGCCTCCAACTCCATCTATGGAGGAACCTTTAACCTGTTTGACGTGACTATGCGCAAGATGGGCATTGACTTTACCTTCCTCTCTCCCGATGCTACGGAGGAGGAGATCCACGGGGCCTTCAAGCCCAACACCAAGTGCGTGTTCGGCGAGACCATTGCCAACCCCGCCCTGACCGTGCTGGATATTCCCAAATGGGCTAAGTGCGCCCATGAGCATGGGGTGCCTCTGATTGTCGACAACACCTTCCCCACGCCGGTGAATTGCCGTCCCATTGAGTGGGGGGCCGATATCGTCACCCACTCCACCACCAAGTACATGGATGGCCATGGCGCGGCGGTGGGCGGCGCCATTGTGGATTCGGGCCGGTTTGACTGGATGGCCCATGCGGACAAGTTCCCCGGCCTGTGCACCCCGGACGACAGCTATCACGGCATCACTTACGCAGAAAAGTTCGGCCAGGCAGGCGGCTATATTACCAAGTGTACCGCCCAGCTGATGCGTGACTTCGGCTCCATTCAGGCTCCCCAGAATGCCTTCCTTCTCAACCTGGGCTTGGAATCCCTGCATGTCCGTATGCCCCGCCACTGCGAAAACGCCCTGGCTTGCGCGGAGTTTTTGAAGGCCAGCGACAAGGTGGAGTCGGTCAGCTATCCCGGTCTGAAGGGCGATAAGTATTATGCGCTGGCCCAGAAGCTCATGCCCGACGGTACCTGCGGCGTGGTTTCCTTTGTGCTCAAGGGCGGACGCGCCGCCGCAGAGGCCTTTATGAAGGAGCTGAAGCTGGCCGCCATCGAAACCCATGTGGCAGATGCCCGCACCTGCTGCCTGAATCCCGCCACCAGCACCCACCGCCAGATGAGCGAGGAGCAGTTGAATCAGGCCGGGATTCCCGCCGGAATGGTCCGCCTGTCCTGCGGTATTGAGGACAAGGAGGATTTGATTGCGGATCTGGCTCAGGCTCTGACGGCCATCGGCTGAGAGAAAATGCCCTTCCAAAATTGAACGCTTGGAATTGCCCCCTGAAAGAAGGTTTTGTCCTCTTTTAGGGGGCGTCCTTTTCTCAAAATTCAAAAAATGTTGTGCAAACTGCACTGCTGGTCTGGAATTCATTTGAGCTTTGTGTTATAATAACTCAAATTTGACCTGAAAAAATTGATAATGGAGGACAACATTTTGGACGGGATAAAGGAGTCGTTGGAACTTATTCAGATTTTAAACCAAGTTATTTGCTGCAAGGATTTCAAGGAAGCGCTGATGCTTGCGCGCCCGGCCTTTGGCAATCCGCTGCTGTTGGGCAGCCTTGCAAAGACCATTATTGCCGCTACGGACGAGCCGGAGCTGGTGGATTCCCATTGGCACGATCTGAATGAGACGGAGCGGGTTCCGCTGAGCTGCCTGTTTCATTCGGAGATTCAGGAGGCCTATCAGCAGTCCCAGCTGACCCGGAAGCCGGTTGTGGACAGCCTGGCTGACGACGGTCTGCCTATGCTCCGAAAGGTGCTGATGCTGGAGGATGTGCCGGTGGGCTATTTGGAGTCCCCGCTCTATTATGGTTTGCCCAACTCCCAGCAGATGGAATTCTTTGACCTGTTGGGCAATTTGCTGGCCATTCGCCTGAAGGATGAGCTGGATCGCCCAGCCCTGCCCGACAACATGCTGGACTACTTTGCCTTTGACCTGTTGGAGGGAAAGGTGGTAAATCCGGAGCTGATCGAGGAGCGGCTCCACTACTTCCAGTGGGATCTGATGGCGAAGGGGTATGCCCAGATCATCAGCATCCGCTGGCTGGATCGGGATGACCAGGGGAGCATTCGCTTCCGTCAACTGGCGGAGACCCTGATCCAGGCCTTCCATACCTGCCGGGTATTTGTCTACGGCCTGGAGATCAAGATGATCTGTTCCGTGTCCGTCCCCATTGAGATGGATGCGGATTTTATGGGCAGGCTCAGTGAGATCTTGAAGGATAAGACGGTTTCCGCCGGTATCAGCCGCCCGCTGGACAAGCTGGAGTTTATCTCTGACTTTAATTTGCAGGCCCGAAAGGCCTCTGAGTTCGGCTGCATGGTGGAGCCGGAGCGGCAGCTGCACACCTTTGACAATCTTTTCGTCTATTATGCCCTGGAGCTGGCCTGCAAAGATCTGAATCCAGATCAGTTTATCCACTACGGCCTTGTGACTTTGCAGAATTATGACGAGGCCCATGACACAAATCTGGTGGAGTCCCTTCGGATCTATCTGGCCCATAATCAGAGCATCGGCGAGGCTGCATCGGCGCTGTTTATCCACCGGAATACCATGAATTATCGGATCTCTAAGATTGTGGAGCTGACCCACCTGGATTTGAAGGATCCCGGGGTGGTGGAGCATCTGTGCTTCTCCTTCAGCGTGCTCCGTTTTAAGGAGAACTGGGGGCCGGAATTGGGGCCACGTAGTCTGGCTTTCCAGCGTTCCATCAAGCCCGGCACTGGACAGGGCGCACAAGGAGCACTGAGAAAATAACTGAAATATCATATTCCGATTTGGGGCCGCATGTGCTATACTGAATAAAACAAAGCCCGTTTATCGTAAATTCCCGGAAAGGTGTTAATGACTATGAGCAAGAATAAATATGAATCTCCCCTGGCCTCCCGCTACGCCAGCGATGAAATGCTGTATCTGTTTTCCCCTGATAAGAAGTTTTCCACCTGGCGCCGGCTGTGGATCGCGTTGGCCCGTGCGGAGATGAAGCTGGGCCTGAATGTGACGCAGGAGCAGATTGACGAGATGGAAGCGCACATCACGGATATTGACTACGAGCTGGCGGCCAAGCTTGAGAAGGAGCTTCGCCATGATGTGATGGCCCATGTTCATACCTTTGGAACTGCCTGTCCCAAGGCCATGCCTATCATCCATCTGGGCGCCACCAGCTGCTATGTGGGCGACAATACCGATGTGATCTTGATGAAGGAGGGCTTGATCCTGATCCGCAATGAGCTGGTGCGGGTGCTGAACAACCTGGCTGCGTTTGCGGAGAAGTATAAGGCCACCCCCACTCTGGGCTATACCCACTATCAGGCCGCCCAGATGGTTACCGTGGGCAAGCGGGCCACCCTTTGGATGAACGAGCTGCTGATGGATCTGCATGAGGTGGAGTATCGGATTGACAACCTGAAGCTGCTTGGCTCCAAGGGCACCACCGGCACCCAGGCCTCCTTCCTGGAGCTGTTTGACGGAGATCACGAGAAGTGCAAGGCGCTGGAGCAGATGATTGCCGAGGAGATGGGCTTCTCCGGCGTGGTTCCTGTGTCCGGCCAGACCTATTCCCGGAAGGTTGACGCCGCTGTGCTCTCCACCCTGTCCGGCATTGCCCAGTCCGCTACCAAGTTTGCCACCGATATGCGCCTGCTGGCCCATATGAAGGAGATTGAAGAGCCTTTCGAGAAAAAGCAGATCGGTTCCTCCGCCATGCCCTATAAGCGCAATCCCATGCGCTGCGAGCGCA
>CAZVVH010000041.1:0-4380 GCA_964630475.1 uncultured Oscillospiraceae bacterium
CTATGCCTATTTCGGGTCCGAGATGAGCTTCAGTATTTACTCCGGCCGTTCTGCAGGCAAGGAAGCCGCAGGCTATGTCGGATCATAATAGGGAAATAGGACACAGCGTCATTAACCCCAACCTAAATAATTTTCTGTTGGCATATTATACTGCCTGTAATAATAACATCAGGCCGTAGAAAAAGACACTTTTGAACATTTGGTCTGCAAGAGCCTCGCAGAGTTCCGTCAGCTTTCTGACGGAAACAAGTGAAATCATAACGAATCCAAGGACATGTGCCTTGGATTTGTTACTTCTCAGCCTGCAAACGTGCATCGCAGCAGGGTGTGCCGCGCGGCCAAATGGCATCTTCCGCTATTCGCGCAAATGCAGCGAGTGGCCACCTTTGGGTGGCACGAGTCGCCTGAGTTCGAGAAAATGCTTACATTTTCGAGAGAGCTTGTCGATTTTTTTGGCAAGCTCAATGACATAATTTTATATGGGTTTGCGGGCAAATGGAATAATCTGTAGGTGTTCGTGCCGGCCTGCATCAGCAGAAAACAGACGGTCTGTTCTGTCAAGCAGACGGTAACCTTCGTAAATGCTCAAAAGCACCGCAGCCATCTGAATGGATGACTCCGGTGCACTTTGAGAACCAGTGGGTGCTTTCATTATTTAAAGAAGTATTTCTTTCCGGGAATTCCCGGCTCTGTCATGCGCACGGGATCCATAATCTGATTCAGCTCCTCCTCGGTTAAGAGACCTTCCTGGAGAATCAGGCTGCGCACGGATTCGCCTGTGGCAATGGCCTTTTTCGCAATCTCCGCGGCTTTCTGATATCCAACATGGGGGCAGATGGCGGTGATGACTCCCACGCTGTTCTCCACGAGATAACGGCAGCGGTTTTCGTTTGCGGTGATTCCGGAAATGCAATTATCAACAAAGGTTTGCACCGCATAAGCAAGGGTATCAATGGACTGGAACATGCAATAGAAGATGATTGGCTCAAAGGCATTCAGTTCAAGCTGTCCAGCTTCGGCCGCCATGGTGATTGTCACGTCGTTTCCAATGATATTGAATGCCACCTGGTTTACCACCTCGGGAATCACCGGGTTGATCTTGCCTGGCATAATGGAAGAACCGTTCTGGCGGGCAGGCAGGTTGATCTCTCCCAAGCCGGCTCTGGGGCCGGAGGACATAAGCCGCAGGTCATTGGCGATCTTTGAGATTGTAACGGCACAGGCCTTTACAGAACCTGATACGGATACGAAGGAGTCCAGATTCTGGGTGGCATCAATCAAGTCAAAGGCCTGGACAAGCTCCATATCAGCGATTTCGGAAAGATTGGGAACAATCCGCTTCATGTAGGTTTCGTCGGCGTTTAATCCGGTTCCTACTGCGGTTCCGCCCATATTCAGATTGCGCATTTCGTCCATTGCCTTGTCCATACGGTGGATGTCCCGCATAATTGCAACAGAATAGGCCCGGAACTCCTGTCCCAGCCGAATTGGAACCGCATCCTGCAGCTGAGTCCTTCCCATTTTGAGAACGTGGTCAAACTCATCGGCCTTATCGCAAAGCGCTTTATGTAAACGAAGGAGTTCCTTTTTCAGATTGGTCAAAAGCCGGAGAGCCGTCATTTTTCCTGCGGTGGGGATCACGTCATTGGTGGACTGGCTGCAATTTACATGGTCGTTCGGGTTGACCAGGGAATAATCGCCTTTCCGCCCACCCAGATGCTCAATGGCGCGGTTGGCGATCACTTCGTTGGCATTCATATTCAGAGAGGTGCCGGCGCCGCCCTGGATGGGATCAACGATAAAGTATTCATGGAATTTTCCTTCCAGAATCTCATCGCAGGCCTGCACGATGGCAAACGCGATTTTCTTATCCATGATTCCCACTTCGCAGTTTGTAATTGCGGCGGCTTTTTTGATATATGCCAGACTGTTAATGATCTCCGGGTGCATGGTGAGGCCGGTGATATGAAAGTTTTCTGCGGCCCTCAGCGACTGCACACCATAATATACATCCTGCGGAATATCTTTGGCCCCAATGGAGTCCTTCTCAATGCGATAGTTTTTCTTATTTTCTTCTCTCATAAGTCAATCTCCTTTTTCCAGGTAAGGACCTGTTGCGTTCATTATAAAAAAAGAGTATATTATAATCAAATACATATGTAATTATATAAATTATAGATAAAAATCTATAATTATATAGAACGGAGGATATCATGTTTCACGGAATGGAGTATGTCTATGAGGTGTACCGCACAAAAAGCTTTTCCAAAGCCGCCAGAAATCTTTTCATTTCTCAGCCTTCACTCAGCGCAACCATCAAAAAAACAGAGGAAAAGATTGGATACCCGATCTTTGACCGGAGTACAAAGCCCCTTGGCGTTACTGAGTGCGGCATGAAGTATATCCATGCCATTGAGCAGATCTTGACCATCGAAAAAGAATTTGAAAATTACATTCAGGATATCGGCGAATTAAAGCGGGGGCATCTTGTGCTTGGCGGGAGCAATTTGTTCTCGTCCTGGGTACTTCCTCCGCTGATCGGAAAATTCGTTCATAAATATCCGGGCATTAAAGTGGAGCTTGTGGAGGAAAACACCGCAAAGCTAGCGGATCTTCTCAAAAACGGAGACATTGATCTTGTTCTCGATAACTGTATTTTGAATCCGGATATCTTTGAGCACTCTGTTTTCCTGAAGGAGCATCTGCTTCTGGCGGTGCCGAGGGATTTTCCCGTCAACAATCGATTGAGAGAATATCAGATCTCTGTTGAGCAGATCAGGGAAGGGGCCTATCTGAAGAAGGAGGTACCATGCGTGCCTTTACATGATTTTTCAGAAGAACCGTTCATCCTGCTGAAGCAGGAAAACGACACCCGGGAGCGCGCCAGCCAGATTTGTGACGAACAAAAGCTTGTTCCGAATGCGGTTTTTGAGCTGGATCAACAGATGACATCCTACAATATCACCTGTTCTGGAATGGGGATTTCCTTTATCAGCGACACCTTGATTACAAGAGTCTCCAGCCATCCGGAGGTTGTCTACTATAAGCTGCACGAATCCAAGGCGGCAAGAGAGGTATCCTTTTACTGGAAGAAGGGACGTTATATGAGCCTTGCCATGCGGGAGTTTCTAAAAAACACTTCCTGGTCAGCAAACAGGGGGGAGTAATAGAAAGAATATAAGACCGATCCACAGGTGAATGCATGCTTATCGTTCACTTTCGCAAGGCTTTCCGGACATTGCTTTCTTTTACCCTGTCCGTTTCGGACAGAAAATATGTCCGAGTGGGAGCTTGACAGGGAGAAAATCACAGTGTAAACTATCTCATACAAGCGGTTATAAAGGGCTAACTGATAGGTAAATCCCAATTTTATCCACGCAAAGCATGTTGGCGGAAGCCGCTTCATTTTGCCAGAACTTCCGTTCTGGCATTTGAAAGCTATTTGGTTAGGATAGACTAATTTTTGCAGAAGAAGTCGAACCGATGCCAGAGAGCGAAAAAAGAAAGGAGTGTTTCAATGAAACCAAACAAATGGCTTGCAGCGGGTTTGTCTCTGACTATGCTGCTGAGCAACTGCGCCGTTCCCGCCTCTGCTGCGGAGAACCCAGTCTACAAGGACGGCACCTATCTGGGAACTGCAACGGCAGTGCCGGATGAGGACGAAGATTTTGACCCCTATGAAATCAAAGTGGCGGTGGAAATTGCTGACGGGAAAATCAGCAAGGTCGCTTACACCGAGGACAATGATTTTGGCGACGAGGACAACGAGACCTATGCTAATCGGGCTATGGACGGCACCAGTAAAAAGGTTGGCGTTGCGGAGCAAATTATCACCAACCAGGGTGTAGAAGGTGTGGATGCCGTTTCCGGCGCCACCTGCACCTCTGAGGCCATTATTACCGCTGTAAGCGCCGCACTGGAACAGGCGGAAGATGCAGGCCAGGGGGATGACAGCCAGGGGGATGACAATCAGACTGAACAGGTTTACTATGTCCTGATGAATGTCCCCTATGCTGATTTCTATGGCGAACTGAACAATGATGTGGCAGTGGATATCGTTTCCTCCGCTACCACGTCCAAGTCCGGCAACTGCTCCAATGTGTATTCCAGCGGCGCCACTGTTGAGGGCGGTCTGGACTTGAACGGCGTTGTCATCCCTGTGAAGCTTGACAGCAAGACTTATCAGGAAGTCAAGGATCTGGTTCCCGGCGAGACCAGCGACTATTACATCAGCCAGGTTCTGGAAGAGATCCCTGCGGTCTATGCAGAGCTGACCTATGCGGATGGCAAATACGAATTCTCTAAGATCCAGGGCGAAGTTACCAGCGTTTCCGATGTGGAGGCCGAAATCCTGTCCAGCACCACCTGGGGAGATTATCA